>NZ_JBEXET010000010.1:0-191943 GCF_040606415.1 Streptomyces sp. NPDC005423
GGCGGCACGCGCGCGTGCCGCCCCTTCCACGTCTCCGCGCGGGCCCTAACTCGTCATGGCCCGCGCCTTCGCGTACACGTCGAAGACGGCCAGGGCGAGCGGGATCAGGGTGAGCAGGACGAAGCTCTCCGCGATCTCCAGGAAGCGTCCCCAGAAGGGGGTGACTCCGCGCCGCGGGGTGATCAGGGCGATCGCGGTGACCAGCGCGGTGGACGCGGCGACCGCCGCCGCGAGCCAGACGCTGCGGATGTCGAGGGAGGCCGTGTCGCCCTGGGCCGCGGCGAGCACGTACGCGTGCGGCGCGTGCAGGGCGAGCCCGAGTCCCAGGAAGACGAGCGCGGCGAGGCCGGCGGTGAGGGTCGCGCCGACCTGGGCGGTGTAGCGGAAGAGGTGGGCGCGCATCAGCATCGCGACGCCGGTGGCGAGGGCGAGGAGCTGCGCCCATACGTCGCTGGAGAAGCCGAGGACGATGGACGCGCCGACGGCGACGAGCGCGCAGCCGCCGACCAGACCGACGAGGAGTTCGTGGCCGCGGCGGGCCCGGGCCGCGATGCCCTCGGCGTCGACGGGCTGCTGCGGAGCGGCTTCGGCGTCGTCGTAGGCGTAGCCGCCGCGGGTGGGGCTGGGCGGTTCGAAGCCGATGGGGAGGCGGGCGAAGCGCATGGAGAGGCCGGGCAGGAAGGCGAGGGCGCAGACGGAGAGCGGGGCGCAGACGGCGGCCGTCTCGACGGGCCGCAGTTCCGTGAGGATCGCGACGAACGTGGTGAGCAGACCGGTCGCGGAGGCGAAGACGAAGGCCACGAAGGGGCCGTCGCCGCCGGGCGAGACCAGGGTGAGGACCACGGAGGCGACGAGGACCGCCGTGCAGGCGAGCAGGAACTGGAGCCGGCCGATGCCCTGTCCGGCGGAGAAGGGCAGTAGTCCGGAGCCGGCCACGGCGATGTTCGGCAGCGCGCCCAGTCCCAGGGCGACCGCCGAGCCGCGGTCGTCGTAGACCCGGGCCCGTACGCACGCGAGGGTGACCAGCAGGATTCCGGCGACGGCGGCGAGGACGCCCTGGAGGCTGTGCATGTCGTGGCGGAGCTGCGAGTTCCAGGCCACGAACGCGAGCAGCGCGGGCAGGATGCCGCCGGCCACGAGACCGGCCGCGCGCGTCAACTCGCTGTTCCAGAGGGCACGGTCGCGGGTGACGGCGGCGGCGACCGCTTCGGAGACGTCGTCGAAGACGGCGGGCGGCAGCGACTGGGCGAACGGGCGCAGCGTGAGCAGCTCGCCGTCGAGGATGCGCTGCGCAGTGAAGGAGCGGGCGCCGTCGAGGACGGTGCCGTCGCGCCGTACGAGGTGGTAGCCGACGGGGGCGCCCTCGTCGAAGCTCTGCTGGGAGAGCCGCAGGATCTCCGGGTACAGGTCGGCGACCGGTACGTCGTCGGGCAGGGCCACGTCGATGCGGCTGTCGGGCGCCACGATGGTGACGCGGCAGAAGCCGAACCCCATGCCCGCCCCGGGAGGGGCTCCGCTGCCCGCTCCGCCGGTCGCGCCGGACGGCGCGGAGGCCGTGATGCTCACCCGCTGTTCCCCCTTGTCGGTGACGGACGGTCCGCGATGTCACCGGGTGCGTCCGCCCGTGAAAATCCTGTGCAGTTCGCGCCCCGCCGACCGTATCGTCGGTCGGGGGTGCCGTCACGCCCGGAGCCGACGGGAGCCGCGTGCTTCGAACGCTGCCGCTTCGCCCGTTTTTCCCGGGTCCGATTCGCACCTGCTGACGTGTCTCACGGCACCCTACCGCCCGCCGTTGTCCGTGCTTGTCAGTAGGATCGGGCGGTGCGGATCGACGTCCGCCCGACACGGGGCGGCGGACGAAACAGCTCGGTCCGGCAAGGGAATTGGTGCCTAGTGAGCCACATCGTCGTGAAGCGCCCGCCGAGGGCACTGCCGAAGGAAGTGCCCTCGGCCGAGGTCGTGCTGCAGGCTCCGCCGGAGCTTCCGCGCGGCCAGCAGGAGGGCGCGCTCATGCAGCTTCTGCCCATGCTGGGCATGGGCGGGTCGGTGGTGTTCTTCTTCAACCCCGGCGCCCAGCCCTTCATGAAGATCATGGGCATGGTGATGGTCGCCTCGACGATCGCGATGGGCGTCTCCATGCTGGTCCGCTACCGCCGCGGCAACCAGGGCCAGATGGCCGACATGCGCCGCGACTACCTCCGTTACCTGTCGCAGACCCGCCGCACCGCGCTGGCGACCGCGCGGGCCCAGCGTGACGCCCAGTACTACCTGCACCCTTCGCCGGAGCAACTGTGGGCGCTGGTCGCGGAGGGCAGCCGGGTGTGGGAACGGCGCAGCGGCGACGAGGACTTCGGGCAGGTGCGCGTCGGCCTGGGGCCGCAGGGCCTGGCCACTCCCCTGGTCCCGCCGGAGACCGCGCCGGTGGACGAGCTGGAGCCGCTGACCGCGGGCGCCATGCAGCGTTTCCTCGCCACCCACGGCACCCTCGACGACCTGCCGATGGCCGTATCGCTGCGCGCCTTCTACCACGTGACGATCAGCGGCGAACCGGTCTCCGTACGCGGCACCGCGCGGGCGGTCGTCGCCTCCCTGGCCGCGCTGCACTCCCCCGAGGACCTGGTCATCGCCGTCGCCACCGACCGGGAGTCGGTGGGCGAGTGGGAGTGGACCAAGTGGCTGCCGCACGCGCAGGCGCCGGACCGCGCGGACGGCGCGGGCAGCATGCGCCTGATCACGACCGACCCGGGGGAGCTGGAGGAGTTGCTCGCCGAGCGTCTCCAGGGCCGTCCGCGCTTCCACCCTTCCGGGGCGCCGGTTCCCGAGCAGCCCCACCTGGTGATCGTGCTCGACGGCGTCTCGCTGCCGCCCACCTCGTTCCTGGCGAGCCCCGAGGGTTTGCAGGGCGTGACGATCGTGGAGGTGGTGCCCGGCGAGCTGAACAGCGGCCGCGGCGACCTCTCCGTCGTCGTACGCCCGAAGGAACTGCGCCTGGAGTCGGGCCACGGCATGGTCTACGAGGGCACCCCGGACGTGCTGTCGTACGCGGCGGCCGAAGCACTGGCCAGGCAACTGGCGCCGCTGCGGGTGGTGTCGGGCGGTGACGACGACGAACCGCTGCTCGCCAACCTGGAGTTCACCGATCTGCTGAAGCTGGGTGACGCCGCCTCCGTCGACCCGAAGCGGACCTGGCGGCCACGCTCCCTGGCGGAGCGGCTGCGGGTGCCGATCGGCCTCGGTGAGGACGGCCGGCCCGTGATGCTCGACCTCAAGGAGGCCGCGCAGGAGGGCATGGGCCCGCACGGTCTCTGTGTCGGCGCCACCGGCTCCGGGAAGTCGGAGCTGCTGCGCACGCTGGTCCTGGGCCTCGCCGTGACCCACTCCTCGGAGACGCTGAACTTCGTCCTCGCGGACTTCAAGGGCGGTGCGACGTTCGCGGGCATGGCCCAGATGCCGCACGTGGCGGCCGTGATCACCAACCTCGCGGACGACCTGACCCTCGTCGACCGCATGGGCGACTCGATCCGCGGCGAGCTCAACCGCCGTCAGGAGATGCTCCGCGACGCGGGCAACTACGCCAACATCCACGACTACGAGAAGGCGCGCGCGGCGGGTGCGCCCCTCCAGCCGATCCCCTCCCTGGTGCTGGTGATCGACGAGTTCAGCGAACTGCTCACCGCCAAGCCGGACTTCATCGAGATGTTCGTGCAGATCGGCCGTATCGGCCGGTCGTTGGGCGTGCATCTGCTGCTCGCCTCGCAGCGCCTGGAGGAGGGCCGGCTGCGCGGCCTGGAGACCTACCTCTCCTACCGGATCGGTCTGCGCACGTTCTCGGCGGCCGAGTCACGGGCGGCGCTCGGCGTCCCGGACGCGTACGAGCTGCCGAACGTGCCCGGTTCCGGCTTCCTGAAGTACGGCACCGACGAGATGGTGCGCTTCAAGGCGGCGTACGTCTCCGGGGTGTACCGCTCCAGTTCGCAGCAGGCGGCGGCGCTCGGCGGCCCTCTCCCGGTGGACCGCAGGCCCGTGCTCTTCACCGCGGCGCGGGTCCCGGTGCAGTACGCGCCCGTGCCGCGACAGCGGCAGGAGGAGGCACCCGAGGCGAAGGACGACGCGCTCGCCGACACCGTGCTCGACGTGATCGTGCGGCGCCTGGAGGCGCAGGGCCCGGCCGCCCACCAGGTGTGGCTGCCCCCGCTGGACAGCCCGCCGTCGCTCGACTCGCTGCTGCCCGGACTCGCCGCGGTGCCCGGCCGGGGCATGACCCAGCCCGGCTACGAGGGCGCGGGCCGGCTCGTCGTCCCGGTCGGCCTGGTCGACAAGCCGTACGAGCAGCGGCGTGACCCGCTGTGGACGGACTTCGGCGGCGCGGCCGGCCATATGCAGATCCTGGGCGGCCCGCAGTCCGGCAAGTCGACGCTGCTGCGCGCGCTCATCGCCTCGTTCGCGCTCACCCACACCCCGCACGAAGTGCAGTTCTACGCACTGGACTTCGGCGGTGGCGGTCTCTCCGCCGTGGCCGGCCTGCCGCATGTGGGCGGGGTGGCCTCGCGGCTGGACCCGGAGCGGGTCCGGCGCACGGCGGCCGAGGTCTACGGCGTGCTGACCCGGCGCGAGGAGTACTTCCGCGCCGCGGGCATCTCCTCGATCGCGGAGTTCCGCAGCCGCCGCGCGCGGGGCGACATCCCGGTGACCGACCAGCCCTGGGGCGACGTCTTCCTGGTGATCGACGGCTGGGGCAACTTCCGTACGGATTACGAGGCGTTGGAGCCGCTGGTCCTGGACATCGCGGCCCGCGGCCTCGGTTACGGCATCCATGTGATCCTCACCGCCTCGCGCTCCATGGAGGTCCGGGCGAACATGAAGGACCACCTGATGAACCGGCTGGAGCTGCGGCTCGGCGACCCCATGGACTCCGAGTTCGACCGCAAGGTGGCGGCCAACGTGCCGACCGGGGTGCCGGGACGCGGCCAGACGCCGCAGAAGCAGCACTTCATGGCGGCCGTACCGCGCATCGACGGACTCTCCTCCGACACGGACCTCGCCGAGGCGACGACGGCCCTCACCGCCGAGGTCGCGCGCCACTGGCAGGAGCCGGGTGCGCCCGAAGTGCGCCTGCTGCCAAGGGAGTTCGCCGCCGCCCAGCTCCCTCCGGGCGACCGCTTCCCGCACCGCGGCGTCTCCTTCGCCCTCGACGAGGACAATCTGGAGCCGGTGTTCGTGGACTTCGACCAGGACCCGTTCCTGCTCGTCTTCGGCGAGAGCGAGTCCGGCAAGTCGAACCTGCTGAAGCTGCTCATCAAGCGCCTCAGCGAGCGCTACGACGGTGACAACTGCAAGCTCTTCGTGGTGGACAACCGGCGGTCGCTGCTGGGCGTGACCCCGCCCTCCCACCTGGCCGAGTACATCCCCATGTCGAACCAGATGCAGCACCACATGGACGCCCTCGCCGACCTCATGCAGCGCCGCACGCCGACGTCGGACGTCACCCCGCAGCAACTGCGTGACCGCACTTGGTGGCGGGGCCCGCAGGTCTTCGTGATCATCGACGACTACGACCTGGTCGCGACCTCCAGCGGCAACCCGCTCTCCGGCCTGACGGAGCTGCTCCCGTTCGCCCGGGACGTGGGCGTCCGTTTCATCATCGCCCGCTCCACCGCAGGCGCGGGGCGCGCCGGTTACGAGTCCTTCCTCCAGCGCATGAAGGAACTCGGCGCGCAGGGCGTGGTGTTGGCGGGCGACCCGGCGGAGGGCGACCTGCTCGGCGGGGTACGGCCGCGGCCCATGCCCGCCGGGCGCGGGGTGTTCGTGTCACGGAAGCGCGGAAAGCCCTTGGTCCAGGTGGGGTTGGCGGCCGAGACGGACGACTGAGCCGGCACGAGCCGGCGAGGCGGGCGCCGGCCCTCCGGTCCTACGGCGCCGACAGTGCGGGAGAACGGACAGGGTGGGCGCCTCCCGCGCGCGCCCACCCTGTGACTGTCTCCGAACCGGCTTCTACGCCTGCCTTCGCGCGCCGCCCGCTGTTCGCCTACTGGAAGTAGGTGGCGGCCTTCTTGTCGCCTTCCATGTAGGTACCGCCCGACGTGTGGACCACGTGGCCGATGCCGGTCAGCGCCGTGTGGATGTCGGTCGCTTCCTTGTCCCACTTGTGCAGCTTCTCGTTGAAGGTGCCCTGGGCGTCGCCCTCCCAGTACTGCAGGCTCTTCACCACCAGCGCACGGAGCTCCTGGAGGTCCTGCTCCAGCTGCTTCGCCTCGTTGCCGATCTTCGTGGCCGCGAAGTCGAGCCCGTCGTAAGTGACGGAAAGTCCGTCGGAGTTACGGCTCATGCGTGTCTGCCTCATCTCGTTCGTGGGGGTGGCTGATGACCGGCCGATTCGTAGCGTCGGCCGCCTGACTGACTTGCTGGCCGACTGACTGGCCGACTGGCCGGTGTCCGCCGTGCCGGTGCGCTGCCTGAGTGCGGCTCAGTAGGAGCTGAGCGGGGACACCGTCGGCGCTCCGTCCTGCACGTCGATCTTGTTGACCGCCGCACGGACCTCGTCTTCCTTGCTGTCCTTGATGTTGCGCGTCGCGGTCATCGCCTCGATGACGTCGGCGAGGATGGTGCCGATCTTCTGCAGCGACTCATTGATCTCGTACTGCTTCTTGTCGAACGCGGCGCGCCCGATACCGTGCCACTGGCCCTCAAGCCCGTCGATCACACCCTGGAGCCCGTGTACGCGCTTCCTGATGCCTTCGTACTTGTCGAGCATCTGCTTCTGGATATCGACTACTGCGGCATCTTCGAGCTTCTGCTTGTTGGACATGGTCGGCTCACCCTTCTTGTGTGGACTTGCTCGTCGTGGTCTGGCTGGTCTGACGGTCCCGAACCCGCGAGGTCACCTGGCTCGCCGCGCACGCAGCACGGCCGCACCCGCACCGCCCACGACGACGACAGCGGCCGCGGCGCCGATCGCGATCCAGAGCGAGTTGTCGTCGGACGACCCGGTCGTCGATGCTGCTGCGGAGGTGCCGCCGGCAGAAGCCTTCTGCCCGGCTTGTGACGAGGCTGATGCGGACGGCGGGGACGAGGCGGGGGTGGAGGTAGTGGACTTGGCGAGGAGATCTCCGCCGTTGTCTTTGGCCAGAGGGTCGACGTTCGCGGGGCCCGCGTCGTAGTGGGTGTTCCCGAGAATCTCACGGGGTCGGATGAACCCGTAGCCGGCGTACTTGCTCGGGTTTCCCTTCGCCCAGGACCGGCTGGCCGTGTCGATCAAGGAGCGGGTGACCTGGTTGACCGTCCAGTCAGGGTGGGCGGACCAGATCAGAGCGGCAGCAGCCGAAGCCAGTGCTGTCGCCGGGCTCGTGCCCTTGGTATCGCAATAAGACCGGAAGGTGGCATCGCACCAGCCAGGGACCGCCTCGCCCGGAGCCGCGAGGTCGACGTAGTTTCCGTAGGAGGAGATCTTCGACACCGTGAACGACGAATCGACCGCCGCGATACCAAGCACATAGGGATAGCCGGCCGGGTAGTCGATGAACCCGCTCTTCCCGGCACCTGCGTTGTTACCGACGGCCGCAATCATCAACTTGCCTTTGGATGCGGCGTATTCGACTGCCGCCTTGTCCTCATCCGTGGTCATTCCGCCGAAGGACATACTGATGATCTTCGCGTCGGTGTCGGCGGCCGCCCTGAGCGCCTGCGCGGGTTCGGGTGTTCTGTCTTTCTCCGCGCCGCTCTTGAGACCTTCCAGCTGAACCCTGTAGGGGACGATTTTGGCTCCCGGTGCCAGTCCCTTGAGGCCCCCGTCCGATCCCGTACCGGCGATCAGCTCCGCCATGGAGGTGCCGTGACCGTCGTAGTCGTCGGTCGCGCGGTAGGCGACCGACTTGGGCACCTCATCGGCCAGAACCTGCCCTTTCAAGGAGGGCGTGTTCGCATTCACCCCGGTATCGATGACAGCGACCTTGACGCCCTTGCCCGTGCTGACCTTCCACATCTGCTGCGCCTGCATCGGTTTCAGGTACCACTCTTTCGACTGAGCGTCGTACGCTGCGGCGCTCGGGGCGAACCCGACACTCACAGCCGCCAGGGCCCCGGCGAGTGCACCCACGGCACGCAGTCGCTGCCCCCGGCGTGTCCGGAGGAGCGCAGCCCGCTCGGCCCGTCGGCTCATCCCTGACTTCATGGCGTTGTCTGTCCTCGCTCGCGCTCAGTTGGTGGCCGGCGGCACATCGCGCCGCGGCTCGGATGTCAGCTGCGGCTCTTCGTCCTCAGCCGAGTGGTCCTGGTCTGCGGCTCCCTGCGCGTTCCGTCGTTCTCCGGATTTGCCCCGGCTGCCCGCCCCGCCGCGTACCAGGCCGGTACCTCCACGGGTCATGCCGTTGCGCTCGGCACGGGTGACGGAGTTGCGTTCAGCGGGTCTGCCTGTGACGGCATCGGGTGTTTGCCTGGCCCCGCGTGCGGAAGCCGCCCTGCTCGAGCTTGGCCTGCCTTCGGTCTCGGATGCTCCGACAACCCCCCGCTGTCCGGGCCGGCCGGCCACCGACCGGTTGCCGGCGCTTCCCTCGGCACCGACGACCGTGCCGCGAGGCAGTTTCGACCCGCCTTTCGCTCCTTTTCCGGACGTCGGCGTGGGCCGTCCCCCCACCACACCATTGGCGCGGCCGGCACCTGCGCTGGTGCCGCTTCCGGCTCGGGCGGCGCCACCGGCCCGCGGCGTGCCTCCGGTGATTCCGCGACCCATCGGGGACGACTTCGCTCCGGAGGCAGGGCTTTTCGCAAGCGACCGCCCTGTTTCCGCAGTGCGGCCCACCTGACCCATGGGCTCTCGGCCCGCGGACTGCCCGGTGCTCGACTTCCCGAAACCCGCGGCACCGGCGCGACCCGCAGCGGACGCGGGAGTCCGGTAGCCACCGGGTCCGCCGGTGGCTCTGCTGGAGAACCCATTTGGAGCCGGAGGCACGTAGCCCGTCTCCAACGTGCCGGTGGGGTTTCCGGTACCGGGGGCGCCCACGGTCGGCTGCTGGTGGCTCGTCGTGGGCACGGTCGTCGGCGCCGGTGGCGTGTCCACACTGTCGATGCTCGTGCCGACAGGGGTTTCGGGGCGCGTCACATGCTCGACAACGTGTTGCGCGGGCCGCGTCGGCGCATCCTTCGGATCGTGCGCAACGTCTTGCACAACGGCATGCACCGTCGGCTTGGCCGTACCGTGCTGACCGGTCGCAACTGTCTTTCCAGCGCCGCCCGAGGTGGTACGTCCGGAACCGGAGACCACGGAACGCTTGGGCCGGGGTACTCCCACGCTGGGCATGGTCTTGAACTCGGGGGCGGTCTCGTTCAAGGCCGCCAGTTCGTCCTTGGACACCGCGTAGTACGACGACAGCCGATTCATCTGGTTGATCGCTTCTTGGCGATCCTTCTCCACACGAACGGCAGCCGTGTACGCGTCCTTGTCCGCAGCCTTCTCGGCTGGGGTGAACTTGTCGGGCCGCTTCCGGCTCGTGTGCGTGTCGCGAGCCGGCATGGCACTGCGTACGGATGCCAGACCGACAGCGGCAGCGGTGATCTGGTCGCCCGCTCCCCCGGCGAAGTCGCTCAACAGGTGGGTGTTGGTGACGAGTTCGCTGCCCCACGTGCGGAAGGCCTCGCCCGATTCTCCGACCCAGTGAACGGTGTCGATGTGACCACCGAGCTCTTCGGCTGCCGACTTGATGGCGTCACGTGCGTCCCACAGAGCCTTGCCGGACGACTCCAGATCCTCCGGGTTCGTCTGCTCGACCAGGTCGACCATCCGGTTGAGGTCGTAATGCTCGAAGTTCGTACGACCATGCATGGCGTGCCCGTACGTTGTGCTGTCGACCACCGCCCGCAGGGGATCGAACACAAGGTCCTCGAGGAGTCCGCTTCCTCGCGGTCGCTCCTCCACGCCCCGAGCGAAGTCCGTGAAGTTGTTCTGGTCGGAGACCCGGTTCAGGTCCGCCTTGTGCTGCTTGTCAGTCATCGTCACCCGCCCATGCCGGACTTGCCGTGGCCGGCGCGCTTGGCGCCCGCGGAATCCTGGCCGGCCTGGATCTCCGACTGGATCTCCCAGAATCGCTGACGCTGCTCCTCTTCGAGGTTGTCGAAGCCGTGAGCCGCGCCCTGTACCGCTATACCGATCGCCTCGATCTGCAAGTGCAAGGTCCTGGACAGCGACGTCAACTTCTCGTGGACCGCGTTGTACTGGTGATACAGATCGTCGGCCTCGTTGAACGCGCCATGTCCCCCACTGTGGAGCGACCCGCGGCTGATCGTCTGCGCACCCACCCGTTTCGGGTTGCCCGCTGAGCCCTCGAGGTCTTTCAGGACCGCGTCCACCCGTTTCACGAACGCGCCCAGCGCCTCGCCGCTGGCCTCCAGGTTCGCGGCCCTGGTCGCCGACACGTCCCCCACCATGTCTGCCGGAAGCACGACGCTCCTCCCCGTTTCCCCGTACGTCCACCGGCCGGGGCCGACCGGGGACGGTCACTCACTCGCCGTACGATCGCAAAGCGAGCCGCGTTCGACAACGCTTTTACCACTGTAGTCAGCCTGTACATCGGGTCCAACCGGGTTGCGTGTTAAGTCAGTTACGAGACCGCATCAGGCGCCGCGTTCTGCCCGCTTTGGTCGCTCTTCTCCCGTCGCTCCGACCGCTTCGGGCATCGTTGCCGAGTCATGCGACGGCCGGTCAGGGGCGGGTTCCGGTGCCTGACCGGGTTCGCCCGGGGCGGGCTTCAGCGGGTTTCCACCCGCGACGGGTTGGTGCGGCGAGAGGAATCCTTCCCTCCGGCTGACGCCTCGCTCGCCCCGTTGACGGCCGACTTCACCTGGCCGGGCGGCGTTCAGGAAGCGGGGGTTCCGCCCCCGGGCACTCGCGGAAGCCGCCCCCGCCTGCGTCGCGCGTCCCGTACCGCCACCGCTGATCCGCCGAGGCCGGCGACCAGGACCAGCGCGCCGACGACCGCGTACGTGCCCAGGCGGGTGTTGCGTTCGTCGGCTGTCTCGCCGAAGTGGAGGGGGGGTACTGCGGGGGCCTCGCCCTTGGTGACGCCGCCCTCGGGGGCGGGGGTGCGGACGGGGTGGGCCGGGTCGACGTCGGTCAGGGCCTTGACCGGGTCGACCACGCCCCAGCCGACCAGGCGGTCGTGGCCGGAGATGGAGCGTTCCGCGGTCTGCTCGATCTGGGCGACGATCTCGTCGGCCGTCCACTTCGGGTACTTGGCCTTGAGGAGGGCCGCCACCCCTGCCACGTACGGCGCCGAGAAGCTCGTCCCGTTGTCCGAGCAGTGGCCGCCTCCGGGAACCGTGGAGATCATGTCGACGCCTGGGGCGGCGACGCCGACGAAGTCTCCGGACTGGGAGAAGGAGGCGCGTTCGTTGTTGCGGTCGGAGGCGGCGACCGCGAGGACGCCCTGGTACGACGCCGGGTAGGTGACCTTGACGTTGCCGCCCAGGCCGTCGTTGCCGGCCGAGGCGACGACCACGGCCCGGTGGGCGAGGGCGTAGTCGACGGCCTGGCGGAGGCTGTCGGCGGGGGCCACGGCGTTGGCGGTGTCCTGGGAGATGTTGATGACGCCGGCGCCCTTGTCCACGGCGTGGCGGATCGCCGCCGCGAGGGTGGCGGCGGTTCCGTCGCCCTCGGCGTCGTTCTGCTTGACGGGGATGATCGTGGCGTCGGGGGCGAGGCCGACGAAACCCGTGCCCTTGGCGGCGCGCGCCGCGATGATGCCGGCCACGCGCGTGCCGTGGCCGACCGTGTCGGTGGTGCCCCGGGCGTTGCCCCGGTCGATCTTCTCGCCCTTGGAGTTCCGGGTGGGCAGGAGGTTCTCGCCCAGCGAGGCGTCCACCGCTGACGTCAACTGCGCGTTCTTGACGTCGACACCCGTGTCGATCACGGCCACCTTGACGCCCTTGCCCGTGGACTGCGCCCACAGTTCGTCCAGGTTGACGCGTTGCAGCGCCCAGGGGCGGCCCGCGTACGACGTGGAGGGGAACGTGCACTGGCCGCTGTCGTCCGCCCGGGCCGGGGCCGCCAGTGCGAGCGGCAGCGCCAGCAGGGCGGCGGCCGAGGCCGTCGCGGTGAGAGCGGCGGTGGCCGCGGCCGTTCGGCTCGCGGATCGGGCGGGCTGCGTCAACTCCCGTGTTCTCAGCATCGGTTCGGTCTCCTCCAACGCTTCGTCTACGAGCCCTGCGGCTGTCGGGCCGCCGACTCGGAGAGGCGTGGGCCGGTCGGCAGGAACGTCGACCACTCGGCGGGGACGGGGGTGGGGGTGACCTTCTCGTAGCCGAGGCGGGTCTGGGCGATCTTGGCCTCGCTCAGTTCGTCCTGGCGCTGTTTCGCCGTCGTACCGATGCCGCTGTCGTCGGTCGCGCTGTCGCTGTTGGACTGCAGGGCGTAGCGCAGTCCGGTGTCGGTGACCAGGAAGACCGGGCCCGCCTTGGTCTCCACGCCCTTGACCTGGCGGAAGAGCTGGCCGGAGCCGGCGGTGACGTACGCGCTGGAGGAGCCGGTGGGCAGCTGCGCGGGGAAGTCGGTGCCCGCCCAGGTGGAGAGCGTCGTCGTGTTGTCGCCGCCGACCGAACGGAGCACGGCGCAGACGGTGTTGCGGCCGCTGGTGGCGTCGGTGCCGTCGTTGACCGTCTTCGGTTCGTACGTCGGCCAGTTCTTGCCGGCGTCGAACGTCGTGCTGTCGGCGACCGCGCCGGGGCTGACCTGCTGTGCCTCGCCGGCCTGGCCGACCCCGACGAGGTCACCGCTGTTGAGGAGCAGGGTGGCGGTGAACTCGGAGGTCCTGGCCACCTTGCCGGGCAGCACCACGTAGTACTGCATGACCTGGCCGGCGTAGGCCTTGATGACCTCGCCGACCTTGTCGTACCGGCGCAGTTCCGCGGAGGCGAAGGCGTGCGCGTCGTCGCCCGGGGTGCCCTGGCGGATCTTCGGGATGGCGATCGGGTCGCCCTTGTGCAGGGTGTCGAGCCACTCCTGGGAGACGCGCTGCGGGGCGCGGCCCTGGGTGTCGAGGGCCTTGAGGAGTTCGCTGTCGGAGGGGTCGGCCAGCGGGTAGGCGGTGCCCTTGGCGTCGACGACGTACTGGGACGTGCCGTCCGGGGCGACGACGTACATCAGGTCGCCGCCGGAGAGTCTGTCGCTGCCCTCGGTTTTGGACCAGTCCTTCCGGGCGAGGACGAAGGCGGCCTTCTGGATGGACCGGCCGCCGGCGGAGGGGCGTTCGCAGACCGCCCAGCGCTTGGCCGACCCTGCCTCGTCCGGGGAGGGCAGGCGGTCGGGGGCGTAGGGGATGCCGATGGTGGCGCCGTGCGGGGGCTTGCCGCTGTCCAGGACGTCCTCGTCGACGGTGATGACGTCGGCCTTGCTGGGGTCGAGCAGGAGTCTGGCGGAGGCCATGTTGAGGACCGGGTGCAGCTGGGCCTCCTTGCCGGTCTTCAGCACGACGTACCGGGTGGTCGACTTGCTCGCCACGATGACGTGCTCACCGGGGGTGGCCCAGCCCTTGGGGGCGGTCGGCCGGAACATCCCGATGCCGCCGAAGACGGCGAGGATCACCACGCCGACGATCACGCCGGGCACCAGCGCGCCCAGCGGTTTGGGCGCACCCTCTTCCGAGCCTGTGGGCGAGGGCTGAAGGAAGGACGCGAGCGTGCGGCGCTTCGCGAAGGTGTAGGCGTTGAGTTCGTCGCGCCGTGATGCCATCTGTGTCCGCTCTCTCCCCGTGCGGAGCGTGGAGGACCTGGGGAGATACCTCCCCAGCCCCCGATTGCCTCTGGTACCTCGGGTGTCAGACCCGCCCCCTACTATGCCTGTTGCGTGGGTGTGCCGGTGTCATGGGTAGGGTGCTGGGGCCTTGAGAGGACCTGAGCGCAGGGATTCACGGGAGAGTTCGGGGGATTTGGAGTGAGGGCTTCCGCAGCGCGCGCCCGGTCGCGATCGCAATCCGCGCCGGGACCGGCACAGGGTTCTGTCCAGGGACCGGCACAGGGACCGGCACAGGCTTCGGCACAGCGGTCGGGATCACTGTCGGGAACGCGACCGGGCGGCTCCGCGCCCTCGCGCGGACCCTGCACGCCTCACCTGAACTCCCGTTCCGGGCGCGGTGGTTCTTTCGCGGTGCAGCGGCTGGTGCTGCTGGAAGTGGCGGCGGCGCTGGTGGTGTCGGGCTGGCTGGTCGACCCGATGGCGCTCGCGCCCGCGATCGCGGTGGCCGCGCTGCTCGTCGTCCTCGCCTTCGTACGGCGTCGGGGGCGCTCCCTGCCGGAGTGGCTGGGCACGGTGCTGGCGCTGCGCGCCCGTACGCGCCGGGCCGCGGCCGTGCCGGTCCCGCCGGGCACCGATCCCGGACTCGCGCCCGCCGTGGAGTGCGATCCGAGTCTGCGGACGTACAGCCACAGCCGCGGTGACGACCGCGACCAGCGGCCGTTGGGCCTGATCGGCGACGGCGACTTCCTGACCGTGGTGCTCCACGTGGAGTCCGACGCCGGTGCGCTGCGGGCCGAGCGCGGTCGCAGACCGCTGCCCGTGGCGCTGGTGCGGGACGCCCTCGACGTCGACGGGATCCGTCTCGAATCCGCGCAGATCGTGGTGCACACCCAGCCCGCCCCCGCGCTGCACCTGCCCCAGCAGTCGGTCGTGGTGAGCAACTACGCGCCGCTGCAAGCCCGTACGGGCTCCCCCGCCGTGCGGATCACCTGGATCGCGCTGAAGCTCGACCCCGAGCTCTGCCCGGAGGCGGTGGCCGCGCGCGGCGGTGGTCTGGTCGGCGCGCAGAAGTGCCTGGCCCGGTCGGCTGAGCATCTGTCGAGCCGGCTGGCCGGTGCCGGTCTGCGGGCCGCCATCCTCACGGAGGAGGAGCTGACGGCGGCGATCGCCACCTCCGCGTGCGCCAACCCGATGGTGACCGCGCAGGCCGGGCGGAGCGAGGCGCCACGGCGCAGGACCGAGGAGTCGAGCCGCAGTTGGCGCTGCGACAACCGCCGGCACACCACCTACTGGGTCCGCCGCTGGCCCCAACTGGGCGACGGCGGAACCTCGTTGGCGCAGTTGGTCGCACGACTGACCGCGGTGCCCGCGCTGGCGACGACCTTCAGTCTGACGCTGGCCCGGGGCGAGCGGCAGGACGTGACCCTCACCGGCCATCTCCGGATCACCGGCCGCAGCAACCAGGAGCTGACCGACGCCCGGCGCGAGCTGGAGCAGACGGCGCGACAGGTCCGCACCGGGCTCGCCCGCCTGGACCGTGAACAACTCCCCGGCGTCCTCGCCACGTTGCCGCTCGGAGGTGCCCGCTGATGGCCGCTACGACGACCCCCTCGCCGGCGCCCGGTGTCGGGCCCGGGAACGCGGGCCTCGGCGCGCGGCTGCGCACCGGCATCGGACTGCTGGGCCCCCGGCATCCGCGGCACGCGCTGAGCGTGGCCGAGGCGGACACGCTGTCGCTGCCTGTCGGGGACGACGGCGTGGTGGTGGGCGTCGACACGGAGGGCGAGCCCGCCGTGCTCGGCGTCAACCGGCCGACACCGTACGACATCCTGCTGATCAGCGGGTTGTGGACCGCCCAGGTGCTGGCGCTGCGCGCGGCGGCGACCGGAGCGCGGGTGGCCGTGGAGACGGGACGCCCGCAGGCGTGGTCGCAGTTGGTGCACGCGATGGGCGGCGGACAGAACGGCCTCGCGGTGTACGACGTCGGCCGGGTCCCCCCGCAGGGCGCCTCCGCCGGTACGCCGGTGCTGGTGGTCCGGGACTGCGGTATGCGGCCGCCGCGCGGTCGGGTCACGTCGGCGCCCTGGCAGGCGGTGCTCACCCTGCTGCCGTATCTGAGCCCGGTCGCGCCCCGGTTGATGCGCCAGGCGCGACTGGTCGGCGTACAGCGGGTGTCGCCGGACGAGGCGGCGGAGATCGGGCGCGTGATGGGCCTGCCGCGCACCGAGCGGGAGACGCTGCCCACGCTGCCCGACGGCGTCACGCTGTGGTGCACGGAGCGGGACCGGCAGTACGTGATGACCCAGCCGACGGACGCCGAGGTCGGCCTGCTGGGGATGGCCCGCCGGATGGACTGAACTGTCCGGATCGGGTTGCCTACAGGGGGAATTGGGCGCTATCGACACCCGAGCCGAGTGCCCGTTCGTCACGGTTTGGTGTAGGTGGGCGGAAGGCGCCGCGCGCTTGGCCCCGCGGCGCGGTGCCGGACGGGCACGAAGGAGTGGACGGGCCTGCCGAGCCGGCGGTATGGGTGATTAGGCTGGGGCAGGGCACATCACGAGTACCCGCGAGCGGGCGGTGCGTGACCCGGGGGCTCGAGGGAGACAACCCAGCGCACCGGACATGACGAACGGTCGCCCCGGCAGGGTATGAGGGTGCTCGACCACACCAGGAGGAACTGTGAGCAGCGATCGGGGCGGGATCCGCGGGGGCTGGGCCACGCCCGGCGATGACCAGCCCGATGACGAGTCCGCCATCGACATGACGGGCGAGTTCACGATCGACTATGCGCCGCCGGCTTGGTACACGCAGAGTTCGTCGGACGCGTCCGGGCAGGTGCCGGGGGCGGCCGCGACGGGCGGCCCGGCCATTCCACCGCCGCCGACCGAGCCTCCCGCCATACCGCCGACTCCGCGAACGCCGCCGTTTCCACCGCAGTTCCAGGCACCGCACACTCCCCATCTTCCGCAGACTCCACAGACTTCGCAGGACGGGACCGGTCTGCCCCCCACGTGGGGGGCTCCCGCGGCCGTCGCCCCCGTGGCGCCGGAGGCGGCGGGCTCCGGCAGCGGCGACTTCGCGGGCGGCGCGACCATGCGGATCTCCTCCGCCGCGCTGAAGCGGGAGTTCGCGGAACGTGCGGCAGCGGAGGCGGCTGCCGCAGCCGGCACACCGGGCTCCGCCCCGGTGCCGGCCCACGCGCCGGAGCAGGCGCCCGCGCCTGCTCCGGAGCAAACGCCCGTAGCAGCGCCGGTCTACGCGCCGGAGCAGGCGCCTGCGCCCGCGCCGGAGCAGGCGCCCGTCGCGGAGGCAGTCCACGCCCCGGAGCAGGCTCCCTTTGCCGCGCCGGAGCAGGCTCCCTCTGTGGCGCCGGTCCACGCGCCGGACCAAGCGCCTTTTGCGGCGCCTGAGCACGCGCCCGTCGCCGAGCCCGGCCATGCCCCGGAGCAGGAGCCCCTTGCGGCTGCCGAGTCCGGTGCGAAGGGCACGACGGCTGCGCCCGAGGCGGAGGCGGAGGCGGGTGCTGCTCTGCCTCAACCGGCTGACGCAGAAGCGGAGTTCGCCGGTGCGTCGGCCGACGGAGACCTGAACGCCGAGGCCTCCGAGGGCGGCACCCGCGTGCCGGACGAGGGCCCGGCCGAGACGAACGGGGAAGCGGCGGCCGAGCGGTCCGAGGCGAGCGCCGAGGAGCGGGGCGCGGACGAGCGCGGTGACGAGGACGCGTTTACCCTCGCCGACGCGGCCGGCCCACCGGAAGCCGACCACCCGGTCGACCCCGCAGAACCGGCACACCCGGCCAATCCGGCAGACCCCAGCAACGCCACCGACCCCACCGACCCCACCGACCCCACCGACGGTGGTCAGGGCGACGGGTCCCAGCACGACGCGTCCGCGGACCGCGTGTCCGAAGACGACCCGGCTCAGCATGACCCGGCTGCGCACGACTCGCCGCAGGACGATTGGCCCCAGGGGCCAACTCCCGTGCCGGACGCGGAAGATGGCGCCCAGGGTGCGGCCGTTCACGCGGAGGCGCCGGAGGAGGGCGACGTGCCGAACGTCCCGTCCGCCTGGACTCCCCCACCCGCGCCGCAGATGGGGATCCCTCCGCTGCCGCCGTCCTACCAGCCCGCCGCCCCGGCACCGGCCGCACAGTGGCCGGCCCAGTCACAGCCCCAGCCACCCGCGCCCGAGCAGGGCGTCCCCCCGCAGTTCCAGCGGGCCGACACGGCGACGCCCCCGCCCGTCGCGCCGCAGCAGCGGGCGGCCGACCCGGCGGCACCCCAGCCCGTCGTCGTACCGCGGCAGCAGCCGACCGGCCCACCAGTTCCCTTCCCCGCCGGGCAGGCGCAGCCCCCCGTTCCGCCGCAGCAGCAGCCCCCGTTCGAGCCGCAGGCCGCGCCGCCCGCGCCCACCGCGTGGGAAGGGCACGCCGCTCCGACTCCGCAGGGTCCGGCCCCAACTCCCCCTGCGGCGCCCGCCGGTTACGGGTTCCCGCAGCCCGCGCCCCCGGCCGTGCCGCAGGGCGGCTACGGCTTCCCACAGTCGGGCCGGCCCGCCCCGCCCGCCCCGCCTGTCGTGGCACAGGACGAGGGTTACGGCTTCCCGCACCCGGCCCCGGCTCCCGCCCCGGACGACCAGGGCGGCTACGGCTTCCCGCAGGCACACCCCCAGCCGCAGCCGCGCACACAGGCGCCGGGCGGGCCGCAGCCCCACCCCGCCCCCGCTCCCCTTGACGAGCAGGGTGGCTACGGCTTCCCGCCCCAGGGCGGGCCGGGTCCGCAAGGCGCCCCCCAGCCCCCGCAGGCCGCGCATCCCCCGGTCGACCCGCGCACCGGCACCGCCTGGCCGCAGCCCATGCGGCACGACCAGCGTCAGCCGACCAACCCCGGTGCGGCGCCGCTGGGTTACACGGCGGCCGTGGAGTTGTCCTCGGACCGACTGCTCAACAAGAAGCAGAAGGCGAAGAGCGGGCGCCCGGCGGCGGCCTCCCGGTTCAAGCTCGGCGGAAAGAAGGAAGAGGCCGAGCGGCAGCGGAAGTTGGAGCTGATCCGTACCCCGGTGCTGTCCTGCTACCGGATCGCGGTCATCAGCCTGAAGGGCGGTGTCGGCAAGACCACGACCACCACCGCGCTCGGCGCCACGCTCGCCACCGAGCGCCAGGACAAGATCCTCGCGATCGACGCGAACCCCGACGCCGGTACGCTCGGCCGCCGGGTGCGCCGCGAGACCGGGGCCACGATCCGTGACCTCGTCCAGGCGATCCCGTACCTCAAGTCCTACATGGACATCCGCCGGTTCACCTCGCAGGCGCCCTCCGGTCTGGAGATCATCGCCAACGATGTCGACCCGGCCGTCTCCACGACGTTCAACGACGAGGACTACCGGCGCGCGATCGATGTGCTGGGCAACCAGTACCCGATCATCCTCACCGACTCCGGCACCGGCCTGCTCTACAGCGCCATGCGGGGTGTGCTGGACCTCGCCGACCAGCTCATCATCATCTCGACGCCGTCCGTGGACGGTGCGAGCAGCGCGAGCACGACGCTGGACTGGCTGTCCGCGCACGGTTACGCCGATCTTGTCTCACGCTCCCTCACGGTGATCTCGGGGGTTCGGGAGACCGGCAAGATGATCAAGGTGGAGGACATCGTCAGCCACTTCGAGACGCGCTGCCGGGGTGTCGTGGTGGTGCCGTTCGACGAGCATCTGTCCGCCGGTGCCGAGGTGGACCTCGACATGATGCGGCCGAAGGTGCGCGAGGCGTACTTCCACCTGGCGTCGCTGGTCGCCGAGGACTTCGTCCGCCACCAGCAGATGCACGGGCTGTGGACCAGCGACGGCAATCCGCCGCCGGTGGCCGCGCCGCCCCTGCCGGGCCAGCAGCAGCACCCGGGCCGGCCGTACCCGGAGCAGGGCCAGCAGCAGCCGTACGCGGGGCCGTCCGCCCCCGGTCAGCAGGTCCCGGGCCAGCCGTACCCCGCGCCCTACCCCGGGCCCCAGCCCGCGCCCGGCCAGCCGCTGCCCGGTCAGCCCGGCCCTTACCCGCAGCATCCGCAGCCCGGCCAGCCCTACGCCCAGCCGGGTCAGCCGGGTCAGCCGGGTCAGCCGGGTCAGCCGGGTCAGCCGGGTCAGCCGGGTCAGCCGGGTCCGGCCTATCCGCCGCAGAGGCAGCCCTACCCGCAGCATCCCGGTCACGGCCGGCCGCCGCAGGCACCCCCGGCCCAGCAGCCGGAGGAGGGGCAGGCCCCGCCCCCGCCCGCACCCCCGCGGCGGTAGCCCCGCCGGCGAACGCGAAGGGCGGCCGGTGCCTTGAGGCACCGGCCGCCCTTCGTCGTCGTAGCGGAGACCCCGCAGTCGAGGTCAGTCAGAACCAGTCGGTGACTGGTCGGGTCCGGTCAGTGCCGGACGGTGCCAGTCGGGACTGGTCAGTACTGTCAGTGCTGGTCGGGGCCGGTCACTGTGCGTCGGTGTGCGCCGAGATCAGCTCTCGGCAGCGCTTCACGTCCAGCGCCATCTGCTCCAGCAGCCCCTCGATGGAGTCGAACTTCGCCTGGCCGCGCACGAAGGCGAGGAAGTCGACGGCCACGTGCAGGCCGTAGAGATCGAGGCCCACGCGGTCGATGGCGTACGCCTCCACCGTGCGCTCGGTGCCGTCGAACTGCGGATTGGTGCCCACGGAGATCGCGGCCGGCATGGCCTCGCCCAGGACGTGGAGGTAGCCGGCGTAGACACCGTCGGCCGGGATCGCCGTGTGCGGCAGTGTCTCGACGTTCGCCGTCGGGAAGCCCAACTCGCGCCCCCGCTGCGCTCCGCGCACCACCACGCCCTCGACGCGGTGCGGGCGCCCGAGGATCTCGCGGGCGCCCTCGACGTCGCCCTCGGCGACCAGGCGCCGGGTGAGGGTCGAGGAGAAGGGCTCGCCGCCGCCGGCCGCACCGCTCACGTAAAGGTCCACCACTTCTACCTCGAAGTCGTATGTCCTGCCCTGCTCGGTCAGGAAGGCCACGTTCCCGGCGGCCTTGTGGCCGAACCGGAAGTTCGGGCCCTCGACGACCGCCTTGGCGCGCAACCGGTCGACCAGGACCTTGACGACGAAGTCCGCCGGGGAGAGCTTCGAGAACTCCTTCGTGAACGGAAGGACGAGGACGGCGTCGACACCGAGGTCGGCCATCAGCTCGGCGCGACGGTGGTGCGGAGCGAGCAGCGGGGGGTGGCTGCCCGGACGCACGACCTCGCTGGGATGCGGGTCGAAGGTGACGACGACCGAGGGAACTCCCAGTTCACGGGCGCGTTCCACGGCATGCCGGATGATCAGCTGGTGTCCGCGGTGGACCCCGTCGTAGGAACCGATGGTGACGACGCTGCGCCCCCAGTCCTCGGGGATGTCCTCCAAGCCACGCCAGCGCTGCACTGTGACCGCTCCTCGTCGAACCCGTGTCCGTATTGACCATTGACCTCGTACGCAGGTCTAAGGGTGCCATGCCGGGCGCCTCCGGCCCGCATCGGCATGGGGGCTGTGACGGGGCGCACGTATCGCTGCCGGAGCCGCACGGGGACCCCCGCCCCCGCGCGGTCCCCGATCAGGTGCCGGGTGCCGGGGTCGACGACCGCCGCACGGTCCCGCCGAGTGGGGGTGTCAGCGGGCCGACGGGGCGTCAGGGAGGCGGCGCCGGGGCGACGGCGTAGGTGCGCGGCGGGGGGCGGAGTGCGGCCGGATCGAGCTCGTGCGCGGGGACGAACTCCGGGAGTTCGCGGCGCGGTGGGCGGGAGACGGGGGTGCCAGGGGCGGCGAGCACCGTCGCGGGGGCCGTGCGGCCGTGCGCCCGGCCGCCGTCCAGGAGGTCGGCGACGAGCGGGAGCAGGACGGCCCGGGCGGCAACCCCGTGCTCCAGCCGTCGCTCGACCTGGACCCCCGGCTCCGCGACGGTCCCGGGCCACCGCTCGACGGCCTCGCGCAGGAGGGCGACGACCCGGTCCGCGAGGGCGGAACCCGTGACGTCCGCGAGGGCGAGAGCCGTGACGTCGGGGAGGACGAGAGCCGTGACGTCGGCGGGGGTCCGCGCGACCGCGCCGGTGTCCGGTCCGCCCAGCCGGGCGTGGAAGGCCTCCAGGACCGGCTCGGGATGGGTGGTGAGGGCAGCGCCCGGCGCGCTCGGCGGGTACTCCGGAGCGCCGGCCGTGAAGTGCCGTGGCACGGACGGGAGATGGCGGGCGCGGGTCTCGGGGTCCTTGCCGAGGCGGGCGAGCGCGCCGCCGTGCAGGGCGTGGTGGGTGGGGCGGGCGAGCAGCGCCTCGGCGGCGCGGCACAGGAGTTGACGGTCGGCCTCCGTACCTACGTGCGGGGCGACGGTCAGTCCGTACGCCACCGCCGCGACCCGGCGGCCCGGTCGCTCGTCGTGCGCCCACCGGTGCACGGCCCGGCAGACGGCCGACGGCTCCTCCTCGGCCAGTACGGCGAGGAGTTCGTCGGCGCGCCGGTGCGCGGAGGCCGCCAGCGCCTCCGTCAGCTCGTCCAGGGCCCCCCGCCGATGCGTGTGCAGCAGTGCCTGCGCGGCCGTCGCCACGGTCGCGTGCGGGGTGGCGGGCAGTCTCCGCTCGTCGTCGAACCACTGCGTCAACAGCGGTTGTACGAGCCCGGGTCGGGCGGCGAGCAGCCGGGCCACGGCGTCCAGACAGCGCCCCTGGCCGGTGCGGTGGGGGCCGGTGCGGTGCGGGCCGTCGTCCGCGAGGAGGAGCTCCCGCAGCAGGGCGAACCGGGCCGCCTCCGGCATGCGCAGCGCGGTCCAGAAGTCCGGCCCGAACTCCCTTTTCAGGTGGGGGCGTTGACCCCGCTCGGTGACGATCCGGTCGGCGAGCAGCCGGAGCACCGACGTGTAAGGCGTCGCGTCGGGCACCCGGCGCAGCACTTCGGTGAGGAGCCGGGCGGCCCACCAGGAGCACGGCTCGGCGTCCAGCGCGTACGCCAACTCCGTCAGCCGCACGGTGAGTTCACCGGCACCGTGCCGGCGGGCGAGGAACAGCAGCGCCTCCACGACGGGGCCGACGCGGTGACGCGGTACGGGTGGCGAGGTGCCGTCCCGTGCGGCCCGGGGGTGGTGGACGAGGGCGCGCAGTGCCTCGTCCAGGTCGAGGTGGGCGCCCTGCATCCAGTCGGCGAGTTCCTCGTGGGCGAAGCGGTAACCGTCGCCCGCCGGGACGATCAGTCCCTCGGCGAGGACGGCGGACGCCCAGTCGCCGGCCCCGCCGAGCCGGGCCGGCGCGGCACCCCGAGGGAACACCGTCTCGAACGTCTCCCGGTCCAACTGCCCCCGCCCCGGCCCCAGACAGCGCCGGGCCGCCTCGTGCACCTGCCCGGCCACCTTCGCGGCGAGCCGTCGTACGGCGGTGCCCCGCGCCCCGTCGGCCGCGGCGAGCCGGACGGCGACGCGCAGGCACATCAGGTCCAGGTGGGCCGCGAAGACGTCGTCGCGGTCGAGGCGGACGTGCGGGGCGACGGGGAGGGCGGCGCACACGTCGGAGAGCAGGCGGAGGGTGAGGGGGTGACGGGCGTCGGGGCCGGTGAGGATCCCTTCGCCCACGCCGTACGCCGCACGGGCCCGGCGGGCTTCCTCCTCGCCCAGGTCCGGCAGGCGCACGCAGGACGGCAGCCGCCCAGGGGTGCCGTTCCGGGACCCGCCCCCGGAGCCGCCGTCGCACCGCTCGGCCTCCTGCCGGGACGCCGGGGACTCCGGGCCGGCCGGGTGGAGCAGCGGGTCCGGGAACTCCGCCGCCTCCCAGTGCTCCGCCCGGCACGCGACCACCAGCCGGGCACCCGTGGCCGTCAGCCACTTCGCCGTCCTGCCCGTCCACTCGGGCAGGCGGTGGGCCAGCGGGGGCGGCATCTCCTCGGGGCCGTCGAGGAGCAGGAGGAGGGGGCGTCCGGCGGCGCGGGCCACGCGGGCGAGGCGTTCGGGGGTGAGGTCGTCGAGACCGGGAGGGTGGGCCCGGGACGCTGTCACGACGCGTGCCGCCCGTTCCAGCGTCCGGTGCACCGCGTCCGCGAGCGAGGCGTCGGTGTCCCGCAGGTCGGCGCCGCGCAGCCACAGCGTCGGTGCCGGTTCGGCTCCCGTGGTGCGCCGGGCGGCGAGGGCCGCGAGTTCCGTCGTACGACCGCTGCCCGGATCGCCGACAAGGCCGAGCACGGCGGCCGGACTTGCGTCGAACGCGGCGAACTCGCCTGCCAGCCAAACCCGTTCCACGGCAACGGCCGAGTGCGGCCGGGCGACACCGCCGTCTGTCCAGCAGCCCGTATCCCCAACAGGCGCTGTCGGCGTCCCCGTTGGACCGTTCGAGCCGAGCGACGCGGATGTGAGCTCCAGTACCCCCGCCAGGTTCAGGTCGGTGCCGTAGGCCGGGACGGTCGCCGCGTTCCGGGCCAGGACGGCGGCCAGCCGGGGCTCGGCGGACGCCGGGCACAGGGGGACGGCGAAGCCCGAGTCGCCGTGGTCGGACCGCAGGGCGGTGCCCAGGACCGCGACGACCGTGCCGGTCGCGATGTCGAGGACGGGACCGCCGGCCGCGCCGCCGCCGATCCGGAGAGCGTCACGGCCCGCCGTGCCGATGGCCAACTCCAGGGCGGTGTCGAGGAGATGGAGGCGGTCGGTGGCGGTGTAGGTCACGGCGGTCACGCCGAGGAGACGGGCCTCGCGCCAGCCGCCGGCGGCGATCCGCACGTAGGTGCCGGTGTCGATGCGGGGCCGCACCGTGACGGGGAGCGGGCGGACGCCCAGCCCCTCGGTGCGGACGAGCGCCAGATTCAGTGCGGGCAGCGGTGTCACCGCGTCGGCGGTCACCGGACAGGTGCGGCCCCCGGCGGCGTACAGGACGAGCCGCGCCAGCCCGTCGACGGCCTCGTGACTGGTGACGACCGTGCCGTGGTGGTCGGCCATGAATCCGGTGCCGCGCGGACGTCCGGCGAGGTCGCGGAGGTGGATCAGCGCCTCGTCGCCCGGCATCCGGGCGGTGGTACCGGGCTCTGCGGAGGTGGGTTCACCGCCCGTCGGGGCCGCTGCGTCCGCAGGGACGTCCCGTCCCCCGTGCGCCCCGCCCGCCGTGCGACGGACGCCGGTCGCCCGCGGCCCCCGTCCCGCCATGGTCGAACCTCCCGCCGTGCCGTGCCCTCTGCCCGACGGTAGGCGTGGCGTGATCGGCGGGACAGATCGCGTGGTGAACGCGCCCCCTTCCGCTCCCTGGCTTCACTCCGAGCGCCCGCCCGGTCGGGTGAACCGGCGGGAGCGGACGAGTGCCCCTGGGAGTGGGAGTGGGGAAACGGAGGGGGCTGTGGAGCGGCGGCGGTGTGCACCCGGTGATCGTCGCTCCACGGGCGGGCGCGCGCGCCGGCCGCTTCCGGACGCCGCACCCGCCTCGCTCAGGCGAAGACCGCGAGGCTCTTGGCCTTGCCCTTCTGGTCCTCGACCAGGGCGATGAAGCGGCCCTCGGGATCGAAGACACCGACGGCGCCGGCACCCGCGTAGACCTCGGGCAGTTCGAGCCGTACCCCGTTGAGGAGCAGCTTGGCGCGCCGGTCGTCCACGTCCCAGCGGGGGAACGCGGCCTCGGCGGCCTCGGCGACCGGCATCACGGTCAGCTCCTGCTGGAGCTGGTCCAGGGTTCTGGCCGCGTCCAGCTTGTAGGGGCCGACCCGGGTGCGGCGCAGCGCGGTGAGGTGGCCGCCGACGCCCAGGTCCGCGCCCAGGTCCCGGGCGAGCGCCCGGATGTAGGTGCCGGACGAGCAGACCACCGACACCACCAGGTCCGTGACAGGGGTGCCGTCGTCGGCCACGGCGTCCCGAACGTCGTAGACCGTGAACGCGGAGACGGTGACCGGGCGGGCGGGGATCTCGAAGTCCTCGCCGTCGCGGGCCCGCTTGTAGGAGCGCACACCGGCGATCTTGATGGCGCTGACCTTGGACGGAACCTGCATGATCCTGCCGGTGAGCTTGGCGATCCCCGCGTCGACGGCGTCCCGGGTGACCTTCGAGGCGTCGGTGCGCCCCGTGGTCTCGCCCTCGGCGTCGTCGGTCAGGGTGGTCTGCCCGAGGCGGATCGTGCCCAGGTACTCCTTCTCGGTCAGCGCGAGGTGACCGAGCAGCTTGGTGGCCCGCTCGACGCCGAGGACGAGCACGCCCGTCGCCATGGGGTCGAGGGTGCCGGCGTGCCCGACGCGACGGGTGCGGGCGATGCCGCGCATCTTGGCGACCACGTCGTGCGAGGTGAAGCCCGACGGCTTGTCCACGATGACAAGGCCGTCGGGCGTCTGGGTCTTCTGGGTCATTCGGCGGTGTCGTCCTCGTCCTCACCGGGCTTTTTGTACGGGTCCGCTTCGCCCGCGTAGGCGGCGCCGGCCGAGACCTCGCGGACCTTCTCGTCGGACTGCCGTGCCCGGTTGAGGAGGTCCTCGATCGTCTTGGCGTTGTCCGGCAGGGCGTCCGCGACGAAGGTGAGGGTGGGCGTGAACTTCACGCCCGCCGCCGCACCGACGGCCGAGCGGAGGACGCCCTTGGCGCTCTCCAGGCCGGCCGCAGCCGCCGCCCGCTCCTCGTCGTCCCCGTACACGGTGTAGAAGACGGTCGCCTCCCGTAGGTCCCCGGTGACCCGGGTGTCCGTGATGGTGACGTGCGAGCCGAGCCGCGGGTCCTTGATCCCGCGCAGCAGCTTCTGGGCCACCACCTCTCGGATGAGGTCCGCCAGCCTTTTGGCACGCGCGTTGTCGGCCACTGGTCCGTCTCCTTAGTAACTGTCTTGCCGCTTGCTTCAGTCTTCGTCGCTGTGGAGCCTGCGTCGAACCGAGAGCAGCTCCACCTCGGGCCGCGCGGCGACGAGTCGCTCGCAGCGGTCCAGTACGTCGGTGAGGTGTCCCGTGTCCCCGGAGACCACCGCGAGCCCGATCTCGGCCCTGCGGTGGAGGTCCTGGCTGCCCGTCTCGGCCGCGCTCACCGCGTACTTGCGCTGGAGCTCGGCCACGATCGGCCGGACGAGAGAGCGTTTCTCCTTCAGCGAGTGAACGTCGCCGAGGAGCAGGTCGAAGGAGAGTGTCCCCACGTACATGTGTATCCGGATGTCCCGCCGGCTCGGGGTATGGGCGCCGGACTCGGCCGCCGATACGGGAACCGTACACGCAACGGCCGAGGCCGATCGACGGAATTACTCTCCGCCGATCGGCCCCGATCGCGTGCAGTGCCGGTCAGCCGCGCGGCTTCTCGCGCATCTCGTACGTCGCGATGACGTCGTCGACCTTGATGTCGTTGAAGTTTCCGAGGTTGATACCGCCCTCGAAGCCTTCGCGGATCTCGGTGACGTCGTCCTTGAAGCGACGCAGTCCGGAGATGTTGAGGCTCTCCGCGATGACCTTGCCGTCGCGGACGAGTCGCGCCTTCGTGTTGCGCTTGACCTCGCCCGAGCGGACCAGGACACCGGCGATGTTGCCCAGCTTGGACGACTTGAAGACCTCGCGGATCTCCGCCGTACCGAGCTCGACCTCCTCGTACTCCGGCTTGAGCATGCCCTTGAGGGCCGCCTCGATCTCCTCGATGGCCTGGTAGATCACCGAGTAGTACCGGACGTCGACGCCCTCGCGCTCCGCCATCTGCGCCGCGCGGCCCGCGGCGCGGACGTTGAAGCCGATGACGATCGCGTCGGAGCCGGTCGCCAGGTCGATGTCCGACTCGGTGACCGCACCCACGCCGCGGTGCAGGACGCGGATGTCGACCTCTTCGCCGACGTCGAGCTGGAGCAGCGAGGACTCGAGAGCCTCCACCGAACCGGACGCGTCGCCCTTGATGATGAGGTTGAGTTCCTGCACCAGACCGGCCTTGAGGGCCTCGTCCAGGTTCTCCAGGGAGAACCGGACACCCCGGCGGGCGAAGTTGGCGTTGCGCTCGCGCGCCGCCCGCTTCTCGGCGATCTGCCGCGCCGTGCGGTCCTCGTCGACGACCAGGAAGTTGTCGCCGGCGCCCGGGACGTTGGTGAGACCGAGGACGAGGACCGGGGTCGAGGGACCCGCCTCTTCCACGTTCTCGCCCTTGTCGTCGAGCATCGCGCGGACTCGGCCGTACGCGTCGCCGACCACCATGGTGTCGCCGACCCGCAGGGTGCCGCGCTGGACCAGGACGGTCGCGACGGCGCCGCGGCCACGGTCGAGGTGGGACTCGATCGCGATGCCCTGCGCGTCCTGCTCCGGGTTGGCCCGCAGGTCGAGCGAGGCGTCCGCGGTCAGGACCACAGCCTCCAGCAGCTGGTCGATGTTGAGACCCTGCTTGGCGGAGATGTCGACGAACATCGTGTCGCCGCCGTACTCCTCGGCCACCAGACCGAACTCGGTGAGCTGGCCGCGCACCTTGGTCGGGTCGGCACCCTCGACGTCGATCTTGTTGACCGCGACCACGATCGGCACACCGGCCGCCTTGGCGTGGTTCAACGCCTCGATCGTCTGGGGCATCACACCGTCGTTGGCCGCCACCACGAGGATCGCAATGTCGGTCGACTTGGCACCACGGGCACGCATGGCGGTGAACGCCTCGTGACCCGGGGTGTCGATGAAGGTGATGCGACGCTCTTCTTCGTTGACGACGGTCGCGACCTGGTAGGCACCGATGTGCTGGGTGATGCCACCGGCCTCGCCCGCGACGACGTTCGTCTTGCGGATGGTGTCGAGGAGACGGGTCTTACCGTGGTCGACGTGACCCATGACGGTCACGACCGGCGGGCGGACCACCAGGTCCTCCTCGTCGCCCTCGTCCTCGCCGAACTCGATGTCGAAGGACTCGAGCAGCTCGCGGTCCTCCTCCTCGGGGCTGACGATCTCCAGGACGAAGTTCATCTCGTCCGCGAGGAGCCTCAGCGTCTCGTCGGAGACGGACTGCGTGGCGGTGACCATCTCGCCGAGGTTCATCATCACGCCGACGAGCGACGCCGGGTTGGCGCCGATCTTCTCGGCGAAGTCGGTCAGGGAAGCACCACGCGACAGGCGGACGGACTGTCCGTTGCCGCGCGGCAGCATCACGCCGCCGACCGACGGGGCCTGCATGGCCTCGTACTCCTGGCGCCTCTGCCGCTTCGACTTACGGCCACGACGCGCGGGACCGCCGGGACGGCCGAAGGCGCCCTGCGTGCCACCACGGGCACCGGGACCACCCGGACGACCACCGAAGCCGGGACGACCGCCGCCGCCACCCGGAGCACCGGGGCGACCGGCGAAACCGCCGCCACCGCCACCGGGACCGGCCGGACGGCCGGCGAAACCGCCGCCACCGCCACCGGGACGACCGGCGAAGCCGCCGCCACCACCGGGACGACCCGCACCGGCACCGGGACCGCCGGGACGACCGCCGCCGCCACCGGGACCACGGCCACCGGGGCCGCCACCGGGACGGGGACTGCCCGCGGCGGGACGCTGCGGCATCATGCCGGGGTTGGGACGGTTACCACCGGGGCCACCGCCCGGACGCGGAGCGCCGCCCTGCGGACGGGGCATCCCGCCCGGGCTGGGACGCGCGCCACCCGGAGCACCGGGACGGGCACCGCCCGCAGCGCCCTGGGGACGGGGACCGCCCTGGCCGGCTCCCTGCGGACGCGGAGCGCCGCCGGGAGCACCACCGGGGCCACCCTGGCCGCCGGGACGCGGGGCGCCGCCCGGACGGGGCGCCTGCGGGCGCGCCATGCCGGTGGAGCCACCAGAGGTGAAGGGGTTGTTGCCCGGACGGGGACCGGCCGGACGGGCACCGGGTCGTGCGGACTGGCCGGCCGGACGCGGGGCGCCGGGACGGTCGCCGCGGTCACTGCGACCCTGGCCGCCCTGGGCGGGACCGGCCGGACGGGCGCCGGGACGCGGGGCCTGGCTGCTCGCCGGACGCGGGGCGCCCGGACGCGGGGCCGCACTGCCGGGAGCGGCACCGGAGCCGTTGGCGGCCGGCGCGGCCGGAGCCGACGGCGGTGCCGTGAACTCGGGCGTCGTCGGAGCCGGGGACACCGGTGCGGCCTTCGGCGCGGGCTTCGGGCCCGGAGTGGGACGCGGGCCGGGAGCGGCCGGTGCGGCGGGAGCCGCGGGGCGCTCGACGGCGGCGGCCGGCTTGGGGGCCGGCGGGCGCGGGGCCGCCGGACGGGCGGACTGCGCGGGAGAGGGCGCACCCGGACGGGCCGGGGCAGCCTTGCGTGCGGGGGCGGACTTGCCGCCACCGTTGCCCTGCTGGAGGGCGTCTGTCAGCTTGCGTACAACGGGCGCCTCGATCGTCGAGGACGCCGAACGGACGAATTCACCGAGTTCTTGGAGCTTGGCCATGACGACCTTGCTCTCCACCCCGAACTCCTTGGCGAGTTCGTATACCCGGACCTTAGCCACTTCGCTCCTTTTAGGTCCGGGTGCGTCCGGACCGTCGCTACTTCATGGGCGTACTCATCGCGTGCTCATCGAGTGCTCATCGCAATCTCGACCTACTTCCAACTCGCGGGGTACCAGGGCCGCACGGGGGTTCCGCGCGACGCTCCTTACTGTGTTGCCTGCTCGACGTGGAGACGCAACGCCTCCGTGTCGAGCGATCCCTGGGCACGCAGCGCCCGTGGGAACGCCCGGCGGCGTACCGCCAGGTCGAGACAGACCGGCACGGGATGCAGATAAGCACCCCGGCCGGGCAGCGTACCGCGATGATCGGGGGCGCATTCGCCCTCGACCGCCACGATGCGCAGCAGGTCCTTCTTGGCCGCTCGCTCCCGGCACCCCACACAGGTGCGTTCAGGGCATGCGCGGGCTCGCGTCCGGCCAGACACCGTTTAGTCTACCTCCCCGCGGCGACCTCACCCCTCCGGGGGAGAGATCGAACACCTGCCGCGTCAGAACTGTCGTGATCTGAGCCACCTGAGGCTCAGAACTATTCCCCCCTCCTGGGGGACTCCTGCTCGGACGGCTGCTCGATGTCCGGACGGATGTCAATCCGCCAGCCGGTGAGACGGGCGGCGAGACGGGCGTTCTGCCCCTCCTTGCCGATCGCCAGCGACAGCTGGTAGTCGGGCACGGTCACGCGGGCGGAGCGGGCCGCGAGGTCGACGACCTCGACCTTGGTGACCCGGGCCGGGGAGAGCGCGTTCGCCACCATCTCGGCCGGATCGTCCGACCAGTCGACGATGTCGATCTTCTCGCCGTTCAGCTCGGCCATCACCGCGCGCACCCGGCCGCCCATGGGGCCGATGCAGGCGCCCTTGGCGTTCAGGCCCGAACGCGTGGACCGGACGGCGATCTTGCTGCGGTGGCCGGCCTCGCGGGCGATCGCGGAGATCTCCACGGAACCGTCGGCGATCTCCGGCACCTCCATGGCGAAGAGCTTCCTCACCAGGTTGGGGTGGGTGCGGGAGAGGGTCACGGACGGGCCGCGCACCCCCTTCGCCACCCGGACGACGTACGACCGCAGGCGCATGCCGTGCTGGTAGTTCTCGCCGGGGACCTGCTCCTGCACCGGCAGGATGGCCTCCATCTTGCCGATGTCGACGAGCACGTTCCGCGGGTCGCGGCCCTGCTGGACGACTCCGGTGACGATGTCGCCCTCACGGCCGACGTACTCGCCGAGCGTCGCGTCGTCCTCGGCGTCCCGCAGGCGCTGCAGGATGACCTGCTTGGCGGTGGAGGCGGCGATCCGGCCGAAGTCCGACGGGGTGTCGTCGAACTCCCGGGCCTCCTGCCCCTCCTCCAGGTCGTCCGGGTCCTCCTTCGCCCACACGGTCACATGACCGGTCTCCCGGTCGAGCTTCACGCGCGCGTGGCGGCGGCTTCCCTCGGTGCGGTGGTAGGCGATGAGGAGAGCCGACTCGATCGCCCCGACCAGCAGGTCGAAGGAGATCTCCTTCTCCCGCACCAAGCCCCGTAGGGCGCTCATGTCGATGTCCACGGCTACGCCTCCTCGTCTTCCGTCATGTCGTTCTCGTCCTTCTTGTCCTTGCGGTTGAACTCGACCTGGACGCGCGCCTTGGCGATCTCCTCGAAGGAGAGCCGTCCAGCGGTGGGCCTGCGCCCCTTCACGCCGGGCACCTCGGTGTCGAGTCCGGTGTCGTCCACCCCGGTGATCCGGGCCACCAGCTCGGCGCCGTCCGCCAGTTGGAACCGCACCAGACGGCCGGTGCCGCGCACGTAGTGCCGGTGCTCGGTGAGTTCGCGCTCGGCGCCGGGGGTGCCGACTTCGAGGGTGTACTCGCCGGCGCCCATCGCGTCCGTCTCGTCGAGCTTCGCCGAGAGCGCGCGGCTCACATCGGCGATCTGGTCGAGGTCCGCGCCCGTGTCGGAGTCGACGACCACACGCAGCACCCGCTTGCGTCCCACGGAGTCCACTTCGATCTCTTCGAGGTCGAGGCCCTGAGAGCCGACGAGCGGTTCCAGCAGTTCTCGCAGCCTCTCGCTCTGGGTGGTGCTCATCCGGGTGACTCCTCGGCCGCGTGTGCTGTTGTGGGTAGGGCGCGTGTCCGGTCAAAGGGTATCCGGTCCGGGGAGGTGTTGCCGTCCACCGGTGGACGGGCGGCGCCGCTGGGTGGTGCGGGGCGGGTGCGCGGGTACCGTGATCACGGGCGGAACGCCACGCCGTACCGCCCCTCCGCCTTTCCGTTCGTACGAGCCCCCGAGGACGTCTGCCGTGCCGCTCCCCCCGCCGTCGCGCGCCCTTCCGGGACCGCGCAGAAGGAGTCTCGTCGTCTCGGCCGCCGGGGCCGCCCTGCTCGTGGGCTGCTCCGCCGGGACCGAGGGGACCGGCGGCACCGGCTCGGGGGCCGTCGAACGGGCACGCGCGCGTGCGGCCCGCGACAGCCAGGGCCTGGCTGAGCGCTACGACGCCGTGCTCGCCGTCCATCCGGCGCTGGCGCAGCGGCTGCGACCGCTCCGGGCGGAGGTCGTACGGCACGCGGAGGCGTTCGGCGGTACGGGGCCGGCGTCGCCCTCCGTGACGCCGTCCGGCACCCCGTCCGCGTCGCCCTCCGCCGTGCCCGCGGACGAGAAGGGCGCCCTCGCCGCGCTGGCCACCGCCGAGCGGGAGCTCGCGGACCGGCGGGCCAAGGCGCTGGTGGAGCTGCCGGGCGAACTGGCGCGGCTGCTGGCCTCGGTGGCGGCGGCGGGCGCCGCGCACGCCTATCTGCTGACGGGGAGTGCGAAGTGAGCGAGACGACCGGAACCGGCACGGCGAGCGTCGCGAAGCGGCGGGAGGAGACGGCCCTCCAGGCCGCCTTGGCCGCCGAACACGCGGCCGTGTACGGCTACGGGGTGGTCGGCGGCCGGATCCGCGAGGCCCGGCGCACCGAGGCACGGGCGGCCTACGACGCCCACCGGGCCCGGCGTGACGCCCTGGTGCGCGCGGTGCGGGACCTGGGCGGCGCCCCGGTGGCCGCGGCGGCGGCGTACGCGCTGCCGTTCGCGGTGCCGGACTCGGCCGCGGCGGAACGGCTCGCCGCCGAGCTGGAGGACCGGGTGGCCGGGGTCTACTCCGACGTGGTGCGGGCCGCCGTCGACGGCGCCCGCGGCTCGGCCGCCGAGGCGCTGCGCGAGGCGGCGGTCCGCGCGGCGCGCTGGCGCGGCGGGAGCGTAGCCTTCCCTGGTCTCGCCGAGCGGGCCGCCGCCGCCGCGGCCCCGGCGACACCCACCTCGTAGACCGCACCGGGTCGCAGGACCGCCGGACCGCAGGAAGGAACTACTCGCGCATGGTTTTCGAACCGCCGCCGCGTCTGGTGAGGGCGCTCGGTGAGACGGCGCCCAGTGGTGACGGCTGGTTGGAGAAGCTGCCCGAGACGGCCCGGCAGGCCGTCGCTCTACGCGAGTTGACCGTCGAGCGGGTGCAGGTGCCGGGCGGGCGCAGCAGTCTGGTCGTGCTGGTGCGGCGGGCGGACGGCACTCCGGCCGTGCTGAAGCTGGCTCCGCGCCGGGGCCGGCCGGAGAGCGAGCGGGCCGCGCTGGAGCACTGGGGCGGCCGGGGTGCCGTACAGCTCGCCGAGCCGTTCGCGGAGGACGGCGTGCTGGTGCTGGAGCGGTTGCATCCCGATGTGTCGGTACGGTCGCTGCCGGAGGCGAAGGCGCTGCTGGAGGCGGCGGGGACGTTGCGGCGGCTGTGGGTGGAGGCGCCCGCCGGGCACGTCTTCGAGACCGTCACGGAACGGACCGGGCGGCAGGCCGGGGCGATGCGGGCCGGTGGCGCGGTGGACGCCGAGGTGGCGTCGCTGGTCGACGCGGCCCTCGGGGCGCGGGACGAGCTGGTGCTCGCGCCGCCCGAACCGCGGTTGCTGCACGGCACGTTCAGGCAGAGCAAGGTGCTGGCCGGCGGGCGGTCGCCGTGGCTGGCCGTCGGGCCCGACCCGGTGGTCGGCGAGTGCGCCTTCGATCTGGCGCGGCTGGTGCGGGACCGGGTGGAGGACCTCATCGCCTCGCCGTCCGGGGCGGCGACGACCCGGCGGCGGGTGAAGCGGCTCGCGGAGTCGCTGGAGGTGGACCAGGAACGGCTGCGGGGATGGACGTTGTTCCGCGCGGTGGAGTCCGGGGTCCGGGCGCTGCGGGTGGGGCGCGGACGGGACGCGGAGCTGTTGCTGGAGTTCGCCGGCTGGCTCTGATCCCTGACATGGATCTCGGCGTGGCATCTGACTGGGACGAGGGCGACACCCACGGGCGGATCGGTCTGCGCCCCAGCCCGAAGTTCTCGGACGCGGGAAAGCAGGACGTCGTCATCAGTTCGCCATTCTCGACTCGGCCGGCGACCTCTACGTCGTCGGCCGAGCAATTCAGCAGCAGGGCGACCTGTCCTACTGACCCGGTGGTCGAGGCGGCCCGCCGGCCTGGTCGGCGGGCCGCCTCGGCGCGGGACCTGACGGTCTACGCGGTGAGGCGGCTGATCGCCTCGTCGACGGTGAGTTCCTCGCGCTCGCCGGTCCTGCGGTCCTTCAGCTCCAGCACGCCCTCGGCGGAGCGGCGGCCGGCGACCAGGATCTTCGGTACGCCCATCAGCTCGGAGTCGGTGAACTTCACGCCCGGGGAGACCCCGGCCCGGTCGTCGACCAGGACGCGCAGCCCGGCGGCGCGCAGCTTCTCCGAGACGTCCAGGGCCAGTTCGGTCTGGAGGGCCTTACCGGCCGCGACCACGTGTACGTCGGCCGGGGCGACCTCGGCGGGCCAGCAGAGACCCTTGTCGTCGGCGCTCTGCTCGGCGAGGGCGGCGACCGCGCGGGAGACGCCGATGCCGTAGGAGCCCATGGTGACGCGGACGGGCTTGCCGTGCGGGCCGAGGACGTCGAGCTTGAGCGCGTCGGCGTACTTGCGGCCGAGCTGGAAGATGTGGCCGATCTCGATGGCGCGGTCGAGGGTGAGGCCGGTGCCGCACTTGGGGCAGGGGTCGCCCTCCTGGACCACCACGACGTCGACGTACTCGGCGACCTCGAAGTCACGGCCCGCGACGACGTTCTTCGCGTGGGTGCCCGGCTTGTTGGCGCCCGTGATCCAGGAGGTGCCGGGGGCCACCCGCGGGTCGGCGATGTAGGTGACCTTCTCGCCCAGGCCCTGCGGACCGACGTAGCCGCGGACGAGGTCGGGGCGGCCGGTGAAGTCCTCGGCGGTGACCAACTCGACGGCGGCCGGGGCGAAATGGGCCTCGACCTTGCTGAGGTCGACCTCGCGGTCCCCGGGGACGCCCACCGCGACGATCTCGCCGTCGACCTTGACCAGCAGGTTCTTCAGGGTGGCGGAGGCCGGGACGCCGAGGGAGGCGGCGAGGGTCTCGATGGTGGGGGTGTCCGGGGTGGGGATCTCTTCGAGGGCGGGCACGCCGTCGGCGTCCACCGGCTTCAACTCGTACGTGATCGCTTCGGTGTTGGCGGCGAAGTCGCAGTGGGGGCAGTCGGCGAAGGTGTCCTCGCCGGCCTCGGCCGGGGCGAGGAACTCCTCGGACTTGGAGCCGCCCATCGCGCCGGCGGTCGCGGCGCAGATGCGGTAGTCGAGGCCGAGGCGCTCGAAGACCTTCTGGTACGCCTGGCGGTGCAGGGCGTAGGAGTGGGCGAGGCCCTCGTCCTCGGTGTCGAAGGAGTAGGAGTCCTTCATCAGGAACTCACGGCCGCGCAGGATGCCCGCGCGGGGGCGCGCCTCGTCACGGAACTTGGTCTGGATCTGGTAGAGGATGACCGGCAGGTCCTTGTAGGAGGACGCCTGGTCCTTCACGATCAGCGTGAAGATCTCCTCGTGGGTGGGGCCGAGGAGGTAGTCGCCGCCCTTGCGGTCCTTGAGCCGGAACAGCTCGGGGCCGTACTCGTCCCAGCGGCCGGTCGCCTCGTACGGCTCGCGGGGCAGCAGGGCGGGCAGCAGCACCTCCTGGGCGCCGATCGCGTCCATCTCCTCGCGGACGATCCGCTCCACGTTGGCGAGGACCTTCTTGCCGAGCGGCAGCCAGGTCCACACACCGGCGGCGGTACGGCGCACATAGCCCGCCCTGACCAGCAGCTTGTGGCTGAGGACCTCGGCGTCGGCCGGGTCGTCGCGCAGCGTCTTCGCCATCAACTGGGACATGCGCTGGACCGGTGCGTTCGCCATGGTTCTCGTACTCCTGCTGGGTGAGGGTGATGCCAGGAGGTTAACCGGGCCGTGCGCGGCGGTGGAAATCGGTCAGGGGCGCCGGAGCGGGAGGGGGGCGCCCATCACGGCGTACGGCCTCGGGGCGCTGGGGAAGAGGACGCGGCGGGCCAGGTCCTCGTAGCCGAGGGAGTGGTAGAGGCCGCGTGCGGGGCTGTCGGTGTCGATCGCGGAGAGGATCGAGCGGGGTTCGCTCGCCGTGTCGGTGATCGTGGTGATCAGGGAGCGGCCCAGACCGCGGTTCTGGTGGCGCGGGTGGACGTGGAGTTCGGTGATGACGAAGGAGCCGTCGAGCCAGTCGTCGCGGCCCGCGGTGCGCAGGTAGGGCTCGACGACCGTGGACCACCAGTGGGCGCGGTCGTTGGGCATGCCGTAGACGAACCCGACGAGCCGGCCCTCGACGGTGGCGCCGAGGGCTCTGGCCCCGGGGTACGTCATGTGGCGCAGCACGATCTGCCTGCGCACGGCCACTTCGTCGTCGCCCAGGCCGAACGCCAGGGCCTGCACGGCGAGCGCCTCATCGACGCGCGCGGAGAGGTCCAGGGGGCCGATCACGGCGTCGTCTGGGGAGCGGCGGTGGCCGTGACCGGGAAGGCGCATGGGGGGAGAGTACAGGGGTGGGGCGGCTGCCGTCGGGGCCGGTGGAGGGTGGCCGGTCGCCTCCGCGCGGTGGCACGGACGGCCGGCCGGGGCGGGTTCAGAAGAGGACGCTGGTGAAGGCGCCGGCCTCGCGGAAGCCCACCTTCAGGTACGCCCTTCTAGCCGGGGTGTTGAAGTCGTTGACGTAGAGGCTGGCGACGGGGGCCACGTCCGCCAGCGCGTAGCGCAGGACCGCCGCCATCGCCGGTGCCGCGACGCCCCTCCCCCGGTACTCCGGGGCCACCCAGACGCCCTGGATCTGGCAGGCCCGGGGGGTCGCGGCGCCGATCTCGGCCTTGAAGACGACCTTGCCGCGCTCGTCGAGACGGGCGAACGACCGCCCCGCGCCCACGAGTTCGGCCACGCGGGCCTGGTAGAGGAGACCGCCGTCGCCCGCGAGCGGGGAGACGCCGACCTCCTCGGTGAACATCGCCACGCAGGCCGGCATGATCGTCTCCATCTCGTCCTTGCGGATGCGGCGGACGCGGGGATCGGGGGCGACGGCGGCGGGCATCCGGTCGGTGACCATGAGGGGCTGGTGGGCGCGGACCTCGCGGGCCGGTCCCCAGCTCGGTTCGAGGAGGCGCCACAGCTGGGTGGTGGCCTCGGCGGGGCCGACGATGGAGGAGCAGCGGCGGCCCGCGCGGCGGGCCCGGTCGGCGAAGGCGCGGACGGCTCTGGGGGTGGCGCAGATGGGGACCAGGTTGGCGCCCGCGTAGCAGAGGGACATCAGCATGCCGTCCTCGTACCAGCCCCACATCTCGCCGCCGAGCCGCCACGGGTCGAGGCCGGCGACCTGCACCCGGGAGGCCACGAAGGCGTTCGTGACCGGCTCGCGGTCGAGTACGGCGAGCGCGGCGTCCAGGTCGCTCGGTTCGAGCACCCGAGAGGTGGTCTGGGTCAACACGTACGGGGCCTCACCCTAAGATCTGCTGATCTCCGCACTGTACCCGGCGGGGTTGTGCCGTGCCGCCCGATGGTGCGGCGGGCCGGGACGGCGGCTCCGGCCGGGGCGTGTGGGGTGGCGCGGCGGACCCGGGACTCGTCGCATCCCGGCAGCCGGTGGCGGCCGTCGGCGGGCCCGGCAGGGTGGTCACGGACGGGGCGGCTGCGCGGACCTGCCGCAGGTCGAGGTCAACTCCCGCGCGGGGCATGGCCGTTGACGTCTTACGCCGTGAACTCGCCCTGCACTCGCCTCGAAGTCGCCTTGAGCCACGCACCCGCCTCACGTCGTGACGTCGTGCCGTCGCCGCCGTCGGGGCGGTGTCCGGTCCGGCTCGCGCAGTGCCGCGCCCCGTCGCTGGAGCAGCGACGGGGCGTGGGAAAGCGGGTTCGGGTGCGGGTCCGGCTCAGCCGGCGATGGCCACCGACGGCTCGCCGGAGGCGACGCCGTCCGCCTCCATCTGCTCGGCGATCTTCATCGCCTCCTCGATGAGGGTCTCCACGATCTTCGACTCGGGAACGGTCTTGATGACCTCGCCCTTGACGAAGATCTGGCCCTTCCCGTTGCCGGAGGCGACACCGAGGTCGGCCTCGCGGGCCTCGCCGGGTCCGTTGACGACACAGCCCATGACCGCGACGCGCAGGGGGACCTCCATGCCCTCCAGCCCGGCGGTGACCTCCTCGGCCAGCTTGTAGACGTCGACCTGGGCGCGTCCGCAGGACGGGCAGGAGACGATCTCCAGGCGGCGGGGCTTGAGGTTGAGCGACTCCAGGATCTGGTTGCCGACCTTGACCTCCTCCACCGGGGGCGCGGAGAGCGAGACGCGGATGGTGTCGCCGATGCCCTGCGAGAGCAGCGCGCCGAAGGCGACGGCCGACTTGATCGTGCCCTGGAAGGCGGGACCGGCCTCGGTGACGCCCAGGTGCAGCGGGTAGTCGCACTGGGCGGCGAGCTGGCGGTACGCCTCGACCATGACGACCGGGTCGTTGTGCTTGACCGAGATCTTGATGTCCCGGAAGTCGTGCTCCTCGAAGAGCGACGCCTCCCACAGCGCGGACTCGGCGAGCGCCTCGGGGGTCGCCTTGCCGTACTTCTGGAGGAGACGGCGGTCCAGCGAACCCGCGTTGACGCCGATGCGGATCGGGGTGCCGTGGTCCTTCGCGGCCCGCGCGATCTCCTTCACCTTGTCGTCGAACTGCTTGATGTTGCCCGGGTTCACCCGGACCGCGGCGCAGCCGGCCTCGATCGCCGCGAAGACGTACTTCGGCTGGAAATGGATGTCCGCGATGACGGGGATCTGCGACTTGGAGGCGATCGTGGCGAGGGCGTCGGCGTCGTCCTGGGTGGGGCAGGCGACGCGGACGATCTGGCAGCCGGAGGCGGTCAGCTCGGCGATCTGCTGGAGGGTCGCCCCGATGTCCGACGTACGGGTGGTCGTCATCGACTGCACGGAGACCGGCGCGTCACCGCCGACCGCCACGGAGCCGACCTGGATCTGCCGGCTCTTGCGGCGCTCCGCGAGCCTGGTCGGAACGGACGGCATGCCGAGCGAAATAGCAGTCATCTGCTGTGCAACCCCAAGTCGTGAATCAAGGTCCGGTGCCGGAAGAGCGGGCTCCGAAGTTCGAGATTACGGCACCGGTGCGGGCCCGGGCACATCCCGCCGGTAAAGCCACCCGATGGAGGGCGGCCCCGCACCGGGATGGTGCGGGGCCGCCGCGAACCAGGGGTGGCTAGGAGATCTTCACCGGGTTAACGACGTCCGCGATGAGGACGAGGATCGTGAAGCAGACGAACACTCCCGCCACCACATAGGCGACCGGCATCAGCTTCGCCACGTCGAACGGGCCGGGGTCGGGGCGCTTGAGCAGCTTCGCCAGGTTCCGCCGCAGCGACTCCCACAGCGCCCCCGCGACATGGCCGCCGTCGAGCGGGAGCAGCGGGAGCATGTTGAAGAGGAACAGGGAGAGGTTGAAGCCCGCGACCAGCATCAGGGCCATGGCCAGCTGCTGGGTGGGCGGGATGTCGAGGGTGAAGATCTCGCCGCCGACGCGGGCCGCGCCGACCACGCCCATCGGGGAGTCCTGCTGGCGGGGGGCGCCGTCGAAGGCCGCGTTCCACAGGGCCGGGATCTTGCCGGGCAGGGCCGCGATGGAGTCGACGGCCTCGCCGAGGCGGTCTCCCATCCAGGTGACCGAGGAGCCGAAGTCCTGGCGGACGACACCGGTGGCCGCGCTGAAGCCGAGGAAGCCGGCGGTGACGTACTGGCCCTGGACGATCTGGCCGCTGGAGTCCTTCTTGGCGACCTGGTTGCTGGCGATCTTCGCGTGCAGGGTGACGTCCTGGCCCTTGCGGTCGACGACGACCGCGACCGTCTTGTCCGGGGTGGCGCGGATCAGGTCGGAGAGCTTGTTCCAGTCGGTCGTGCGCACGCCGTCGAAGCTGACGATCTTGTCGCCCGCCTTGAGGCCCGCGGCGGCGGCCGGGGAGGCCGGGTCGGTGGACTTGCAGCTGTCGCGGTTCTGGCTCTGGGCGATGACGCACTGGGAGACCGAACTCACCGTGGTGGTCTGCTGCGAGATGCCGAAGCCCATCAGGACGGTGAGGAAGAGCGCCACCGCCAGGACAAGGTTCATGAACGGGCCCGCGAACATCACGATCACCCGTTTCCAGGGCTTGCGCGTGTAGAAGAGGCGGGACTCGTCGCCCGGCTGGAGCTCCTCGAAGGCCGCCGAGCGGGCGTCCTCGATCATGCCGCGCCAGGGCGAGGTGGAACGCGCCTCGATCTTGCCGTCGGGGCCGGGCGGGAACATGCCGATCATGCGGATGTAGCCGCCGAACGGGATGGCCTTGAACCCGTACTCGGTGTCGCCCTTCTTGCGGGACCAGATGGTCGGGCCGAAGCCGACCATGTACTGCGGCACCCGGATGCCGAAGAGTTTCGCCGTGGACAGGTGGCCCAGCTCGTGCCAGGCGATCGAGACCAGCAGGCCGACCGCGAAGACGACTATGCCGAGGATCATCATCAGGGCTGTCATGCACGCGCCTCCGCGTTCACCGTGGTCGTCTGCACTGTCAGTTCGCGGGCCCGGGCGCGCGCCCAGGTCTCCGCTTCAAGGACGTCCGGCACGGTGAGCGAAGTTCCCGTGGCCGGTGTCCCGTGTTCCTCGACCACCCGTGTCACCGTCTCCATGATCCCGTTGAACGGCAGCGCCCCCGCGCGGAACGCCTCCACGCACTCCTCGTTGGCCGCATTGAACACCGCCGGAGCCGTGCCCGCGAGCCGTCCCACCCGGCGGGCCAGACCGACCGCGGGGAACGCCTCCTCGTCGAGCGGGAAGAACTCCCACGTGGACGCCTTGCTCCAGTCGAACGCGGGCGCCGCGTCGGGGACCCGCTCGGGCCAGCCGAGACCGATGGCGATCGGCCCGCGCATGTCGGGGGGCGTCGCCTGGGCGAGTGTCGAACCGTCCGTGAATTCCACCATCGAGTGGACATACGACTGCGGGTGCACGACCACCTCAATGCGATCGAAGGGAATGTCGTACAGCAGGTGCGCCTCGATCACTTCGAGCCCCTTGTTGACCAGGGTCGCGGAGTTGATCGTGATCACCGGCCCCATGGCCCAGGTGGGGTGGGCGAGGGCCTCCTCCACGGTGACCTTCGCCAGGTCCGCCCTGGTCCGGCCGCGGAAGGGGCCGCCGGACGCGGTGACGACGAGCTTGCGCACCTCGGCGCGGGTGCCGGCCGCGAGCGCCTGGAAGAGTGCCGCGTGTTCGGAGTCGACCGGGATGATCTGTCCGGGCTTGGCGAGCGCCTTGACCAGCGGTCCGCCGACGATGAGCGACTCCTTGTTGGCGAGCGCGAGGACGCGGCCCGCCTCCAGGGCGGCGAGGGTGGGCGCGAGTCCGATGGAGCCGGTGATGCCGTTGAGGACGGTGTGGCAGTCCGGCGAACCCGCCAGTAGGGTCGCCGCGTCCGGTCCGGCGAGTATCTCGGGGAGCGGCCTCCCCGGGCCGTACCGCGCGGCGAGGGCCTCGCGCAGCGCGGGTACGGCGTCCTCACGGGCGACTCCCACGGTCCGTACGCCGAGCCGGTGGGCCTGCTCGGCGAGGAGGTCGACCCGGCCGCCGTTGGCGGAGAGCGCGGTGACCCGGAAGCGGTCGGGGTTGCGCAGCACGAGGTCGATGGCCTGGGTGCCGATGGACCCGGTGGAGCCGAGGATCACCAGGGCCCTGGGACCATCGGCACCCAGGCCACCGACCGGATCGTGGAGGAGGTGGGGGTCGGCGAGGGGGGCTGGGCTGTCGCTCATCCCCCCATTGTTGCCGCAAGGGGTGGCCTGATGGACAGCGGTTCCCTCGGGAGGGTGTCTTATCAGGTCTCGTCGCTGAATGAAGCGAAATCCCCCTTTGTGAATACAGAGTGAAGATCATGTGATAACACTTCACTTCTGGTCGTCGGACGACCGACCAGTGGACGACGTCCTTGGGGGGACCTCACCATGCGGATACGCGCTGCCCTGCCCGCGCTCGCGGGAGCCGTGGCACTCACCGGCACCTTTCTCAGCACTCCGGCCGAGGCGGCCGGCGGAGTCGTGATCCACCACGTCTGGTTCGACAGCCCCGGCTCCGACACCCGCTCCAACACGAGCCTCAACGGCGAGTGGGTGCAGATCAAGAACACCGGCGGGTCGTCGGTCTCGCTCAAGGGGTGGGTCCTGAAGGACGTCTCCAACCACCGGTACGTCTTCAAGGACATCCGGATCGGCGCGGGCAAGTACCTCAAGGTGCACACGGGCAAGGGCTCGGACACCGCCTCGAACACCTACCAGGGCCGGGCCGCCTACGTCTGGAACAACACCAGTGACACGGCGACCCTGACCCGGGCGAGCGGCAGCAAGGTCGACACCTGCTCCTGGACGACGCGGGATCCGAGCGACAAGTACTGCTGACCTCACCTCACCGTGCGGTGGACGTTCTCCGCCGTGGCGGGGCCGGGGGTCGTGTCGGCGATCCACACTCCGTCGCCCGACGGGTCGACGACCCCCTGCTCCAGCCAGGTGTAGGCGCCGCCGAGCACCCCCTTGACCACCTTGCGGTCGAGGTCGTCGGTGTTGGTCCACAGGCGGCCGAAGAGTTCCTCGACGCGGATCCGGGACTGCCGGCAGAAGGCGTCGGCCAGTTGGTAGGCCTCGCGGCCGTGTTCGCCCCGGCCGCGCAGGAGTTCGGCCCGTACGCAGGCCGCGCTCATCGCGAAGAGTTCCGCGCCGATGTCGACGATCCGGCCCAGGAAGCCCTGCTTGGTCTCCATCCGGCCCTGCCAGCGGGACATGCCATAGAAGGTGGAGCGGGCGAGCCTGCGGGCGGCCCGCTCGACGTAGCGAAGGTGCCGGGAGAGGTCCACGCCGTGCCGGAACTCGCCGTAGCTGCCCGGGAGTTGGCCGGTGCCGGCGACCAGTTTGGGCAGCCACTTCGCGTAGAAGACCCCGGCGTTCGCGCCGGCCTTCGCCTTGTCCGAGAGGGACTTGTCCCGGTCGATGAGGTCGCCGGCCACGGAGAGGTGGGCGTCGACTGCCTCTCGCGCGATCAGCAGGTGCATGATCTCGGTGGAGCCCTCGAAGATGCGGTTGATGCGCAGGTCGCGCAGGACCTGTTCGGCCGGGACCGCCCGTTCGCCGCGGGCCCGGAGGGACTCGGCCGTCTCGAAGCCCCGGCCACCGCGGATCTGGACGAGTTCGTCGGCCATCCGCCAGCCCATCTCGGAGGCGAAGAGCTTGGCGAGCGCGCCCTCGATACGGATGTCGTTGCGGTCCTCGTCGGCCATCTGGCTGGAGAGGTCGAGGACGGCCTCCAGGGCGAAGGTGGTCGCCGCGATGAAGGAGATCTTCGCGCCGACCGCCTCGTGCTCGGCGATCGGCCTGCCCCACTGCTCGCGGGCGGCCGACCACTCGCGGGCGATCTTCAGACACCACTTGCCGGCGGCGACACAGGAGGCGGGCAGCGACAGCCGGCCGGTGTTGAGCGTGGTGAGGGCGATCTTCAGGCCGGCGCCCTCGGGTCCGATGCGGTGGGCGGCGGGGACCCGGACGCGGTGCAGGCGGGTGACGCCGTTCTCGATACCGCGCAGGCCCATGAAGGCGTTGCGGTGCTCCACGGTGATGCCGGGCGAGCCGCTCTCCACCAGGAAGGCCGTGATGCCGCCCTGGTGGCCCTCGCTCCTCGGCACCCGCGCCATCACGACCAGCAGGTCGGCGATCACGCCGTTGGTGGTCCACAGTTTCACCCCGTCGAGGACGTACTCGTCCCCGTCGGGCACCGCGGAGGTGGCCAGGCGGGCCGGGTCCGAGCCCACGTCCGGCTCGGTGAGCAGGAAGGCGCTGATGTCGGTGCGCGCGCACCGGGGCAGGAACTCCTCCTTCTGCGCGGCCGTGCCGAAGAGCTTCAGCGGCTGTGGCGCGCCGATCGACTGGTGTGCCGAGAGCAGCACCCCGACCGCCGGGGAGGCCGAACCGACCAGCGCGAGGGCCTTGTTGTAGTAGACCTGGGTGAGGCCGAGGCCGCCGTACTTGGTGTCGATCTTCATGCCGAGGGCGCCGATCTCCTTGAGACCGGTCACGACCTCGTCGGGGATCCGCGCCTCGCGTTCGATGCGCGCCGCGTCGATCTCGCTCTCGCAGAAGGCACGCAGCCTCGTGAGGAACTGCTCGCCGCGCCGGACGTCCTCGTCGGCGGGCAGGGGGTGGGGGTGGATGAGGTCGAGCCGGAAGCGGCCGAGGAACAGTTCCTTGGCGAAACTGGGCTTGCGCCAGTCCTGTTCCCGGGCGGCCTCCGCGACCTGACGGGCCTCGCGTTCGGTGACGGTGGGTTGGGTGGGTCTGGTGGGTGGAGCGGACATGAGGCTCACCTCGCCGCGAATCGGGTTCTCGGTCCATGCTGGCTGCCGACGGGGGTTACCCCTTCGTATCTACCGGCTCCGGTGCGAGGCCACCACCCTTGGCGCGGCCGTTCGGCCGATGGGCGGGGCGTACGGTCCGGCGGGCTCTCGCCGGGCCGGTACCGGGACAGACGCTGTCGAAGCGCTTCGACGGACTATGGACACCCACCCGTGCTGGAGCTAGGGTCGAACCACCCTCACTCCCTCTTGTCAACCCTGCGCACTGTCGAAGCGCTTCACAGAGCTTGGAGAGCTGGATGGTCACCCTCGCCGAGGTCGCCCAGCACGCCGGAGTCTCGGCGAGCACGGTGAGCTATGTCCTCAGCGGCAAGCGGTCCATCTCCGGAGCCACCCGGCTGCGGGTCGAGGAGAGCATCCGCGAGCTGGGCTACCACCCGAACGCCGGCGCCCGCGCCCTGGCCAGCAGCAAGTCGAACATCATCGCGCTGATGGTCCCACTCCGTACCGACATGTACGTACCGGTGATGATGGAGATCGCCATCGCCGTCGCCACCACCGCGCGGCTGCACGGGTACGACGTGCTGCTGCTCACCGGTGAGGAGGGTGCCGACGCGGTGCGCCGGGTGACCGGCAGCGGGCTCGCCGACGCGATGATCCTGATGGACGTCGAACTCGCCGACGAGCGGCTGCCGTTGCTGCGCGGCGCGAGCGCCCGCGACAGCGCGCGGCCGAGGGCGGGGGACGACCAGCCCTCGGTGCTCATCGGGCTGCCCGCCGACACCACCGGACTGACCTGTGTCGACCTCGACTTCGGGGCGACGGGCGCGCTCTGCGCCGAACATCTCGCCAAGCTCGGCCACCGCGACATCGCCGTCATCGGCGAGGCGCCCGCGGTCTACGAACGGCACACCGGTTTCGCCGAGCGCACGCTCGACGGACTCCGCTCCCGGGCAAGGGAGTTGGGCCTGCGGGTGCTGCACCGCCCGTGCGAGGGCGGGTACGACGCGATGGCGGTGACCCTGGCCCGGATCTTCGAGGAGCGGGCCAGCGTCACCGGGTTCGTCGTGCAGAACGAGTCGGCGGTGGAGCCGCTCCTCGCCCTGCTGCGCCAGCAGGGCCGCGCGGTGCCGGAGGACGTGTCGGTGGTCGCCGTCTGCCCCGACCAGGTGGCGACCCAGGCCTCGGTGCGGCTGACGTCGGTCGCCATTCCCGCCCAGGAGATGGGCCGCCGCGCCGTGGAGCAGCTGGTGGCCAAGCTCGACGGCCGCGGCAGGGACGAAGTGGTGCTGATCGCGCCCGAGTTGACGGTACGGGCGAGCACGGGCCCGGCGCCGGGCCCCTCGTAGGGCCCGCCGGTCCGCTCGCAACCGCCCCTGTGTGCCGGCCGGGGCACCCCCTTGTCCGCACTCCTCCCAGGAGCACCTCTCGTGAATCAGCCTGCCGAACACCAGTTGATCCAGGGCGTCCGGGGCACGGTGAGTCTCGCGCAGTCCTCCCCCACCGTCGGCACCTTCCGCGAGCGGGACGGCGCGCTGGAGTGGAGCGGCCGCCAGGAGACGCTGCGGATCGAGCCGTGGGGGCCGGACGCGGTACGGGTCAGGGCCCGGCTCGGCGGGCCGGTCCTCGAAGGGCTGCCGGGCGCGCTCCTCGATCAGCCGCCCGCCGCGGACGCCGCCGTCGAGATCGGGGACGGGCGGGCGCGGCTCACCGTCGGCGCGCTGACCGCCGAGGTCGACGCCGAGGGCCTGGTCCGCTTTCTGCGCACCGCCGACTCGGCCGAACTGCTCGCCGAGGAGCGGGCCCACTTCTGGTGGCCGGGCCCGCGCCTCTACACCGCCGTCGGCGGCGGCCACCACCGCCTGGAACAGCGCTTCGCCGCCTACGAGGGCGAGAAACTGTACGGCCTCGGCCAGCACCAGCACGGGCGGCTGGACCAGAAGGGCCTGGTCCTCGATCTGGTGCAGCGCAACGCCGAGGTGAGCATCCCGGTGCTCACCTCCAGCCGCGGCTACACCCTGCTGTGGAACAACCCGGCGATCGGCCGGGTCGAGCTGGCGGCCAACGGCACGCGCTGGGTGGCCGACGCGGCCCGGCAGATCGACTACTGGATCACGGCGGGCGAGCCGGCCGACGGCCAGCGCCGCTACAGCGCGGTGACCGGCCGTACGCCGATGCTGCCGGAGTGGGCGGCCGGCTTCTGGCAGTGCAAGCTGCGCTACCGCACCCAGGACGAACTCCTCGCCGTGGCACGGGAGTACCGGCGCCGGGGGCTGCCCCTGTCGGCGATCGTCTGCGACTTCTTCCACTGGACGCACCTGGGCGAGTGGCGGTTCGACCCGGCCGAGTGGCCCGACCCGGCCGCCATGGTCCGCGAACTCACCGAGCTGGGCGTGAAGTTGGTCGTCAGCGTCTGGCCGTCGGTCTCCCCGCTCAGCGAGAACCACCCGGTGATGGAGCAGCGCGGCTACTTCATCGGCACGCAGTACGGCCCGACCGCGCACGCCGACTGGCCCGACAAGGGGGTCGCGTCGACGGTTCAGGTGGCCTTCTACGACGCCACCAACCCCGAGGCCCGCGCGTTCGTGTGGTCCAGGATCCGCGACAACTACCTTGCCCCGTACGGCATCACCGCCTTCTGGCTGGACGCCTGCGAGCCGGAGCTGAAGCCGGGCTTCCAGGAGAACCTGCGCTACTGGGCGGGTCCGGGCCTTGAGGTGGGCAACCTCTACCCGGCCGAGAACTCCCGCACCTTCCACGAGGGGCTGCGCGCGTCCGGCGCGGGGGACGACGAGATCATCACCCTCAACCGCTCGGCGTGGGCGGGCAGTCAGCGCTACGGCGCCGCCCTGTGGTCGGGCGACATCGGCACCGACTTCGCGACGCTGCGCCGCCAGCTCGCGGCCGGCCTCAACACCGCGCTGTCGGGCATCCCCTGGTGGAACACCGACATCGGCGGCTTCCACGGCGGTGACCCGGACGACCCGGCGTACCAGGAGGTCATGGTCCGCTGGTTCCAGTTCGGCGCGCTCTCGCCGCTGATGCGCCTGCACGGCTTCCGCGATCCGGGCATGCCGCTCGGGCCGGGGATGACGGGCGGCCCCAACGAGGTCTGGTCCTACGGCGACCGGGCGGCCCCGATCCTGGAGAAGTACCTGCGGCTGCGGGAGCGGCTGCGGCCTTATGTCCTCCACGTGATGCGCGTGGCGCACGAGGAGGGGCTGCCGGTGATGCGGCCGCTCTTCCTGGAGTTCCCCGCCGACCAGGCGTCGTGGTCGGTCGACGACGCGTATCTGTTCGGCCCGGATCTGCTGGTCGCGCCGGTGCTGACGGCGGGCGCCACCGCGCGGACCGTGTATCTGCCGGCCGGCGCGCGGTGGACGGACGCGTGGACGGGGCAGACGTACGAGGGCGGTACGGCCGTGACGGTGGACGCGCCGCTGGACCGTATCCCGCTCTTCCTGCGGGACGGGACGCGGCTGCCGGTGGCCGAGGAGTGACCGTCGGACGGTGCGCGGGTGCGGCCCGGCCCCCGCGCGGTGCGGGTGCCGGGCCGCTCGGCGGGACCGTCAACTACTGGTGACGGTCTCGCTGTTGGTGGTGAAGTTCAGACCGCCGGACGACGACGTGATCTCGAAACCGAACTGGAGGTCGCCGATGGTCACGTTGCCGAACCAGCCCTTGGTGTCCTTGATCCACTTGAGGATCGGCAGGATGTCGACCGTCCCGGACGTCGAGTTCGAGGTGCGCAGGAACGAGAAGACGTCGTTGGCGCCGTTGTTGCCCTTGTAGACGGTCCAGGTGGAGCCGCCCAGCGTCAGGGTGCCCTGCGAAGTGCCGAGCGCGCCGACCGCCCCGGTCTTGTTGACCCAGAGCATGATCTCGTACTTGTAGTCGGTGTCCCAGATGTCGTACGAGGTGTTGTACGCGCCGGACGACGGGACCGTGACGTTGTAGCTGCTCTTGAGCGAGGCCAGCGAGGTGATCGACTTGTTGATGACCTTCTTGGCGTTGGGGTACGCCTTGATGCCGCCGGTGTTGGGGTGGTTGGCGGTGACGCCCCAGTGGGTGCCGGAGTCGGCCCAGATGCACTGGCTGCCGGCGCCGGAGCCCCAGATGTCGTTGTAGAGCGTGTAGCCGTTCAGGGTCGTGCTGCCCCACTGGTCGCAGGAGCTCCAGACGGCGGCGGAGGCGGGGGCCGAGGCGAGGCCGACGGTCGCGCCGAGCGCGAGGGCGGGTGCCAGCAGGACGGTGCTGAGCCTGCCGAGAGTGCGTGGTGCCATGGTGTCCCTTCCATGGGTGGGGGGATGTGGGGGTGCTACCGCCTCCCCAGGGTGAGGAGGCGGTCCTCGCCGGCGACGAGGTCGAGCGGCTCCGCGCCGGCGGAGGTCCGGAGTTCGACGCGCTGGGTACGGGAGGGGCTGAGGAGCGCGGTGACGGAGTCCGGCGTCCACCGCAGGTCGATCTCGGCACCGAACCTCGTCCGGATGCCGCTGAGCCGGCCCCGGGGACAGGCCGTCGGGAGGGCGGGCAGCAGGACCAGGCGGTGCGGGGTCGACTGGACGAGCGCCTCGACGAGTACGGCGGGCAGGGCGTGCGCGGCGTCCGCGTTGTAGACGTCCCGGCCGGGGTAGTGCGCGCTCATCAGCGAGGCGTGGAAGAAGTCGCCGTCCAGCACCTGGCCGAGGGCGTGCGCGACCCGTCCGCCGTCGCGCAGCCGGGCGGCGACGAGGGCGTGGTGGAGGTGGCCGTGCGCGGAGTAGTTCTCGGCGCCCCGCAGGCGCAGCGCTCGGTGCGCGGCCTGCGCCAGCTCCGGGGTGTCGTAGGGGTTGATCTCGTCGAGCGGCCAGACGCCGTAGAGGTGGCTGAGGTGGCGGTGGTCGTAGGTGTCCTCCAGGCCCGGCCACGCCCACTCGGCGAGGGCGCCGTCGGCGTTGACGCGGTGCGGCGGGAGGCGGTCGGCGAGGGCGCGCCAGCGGTCGGCGTCGGGGGTGCCCGGGTGGTGGCCGGCGGCCGTGCGCAGGGCGTGGCGGGCGGCGGAGAGGTCCATGGCCGCGTTGACCGCGCCCCAGCCGGCGTTGGCGGGACGGTTCTCCGGCGAGTAGGAGGGGACGACGACCAGGTGGCCGTCCGGGCCGGTGCGGGTGAGGAAGTCCTCGTAGAACAGGGCGACTTCGGCGAGGGCGGCGGCGGTGCGCGGGGAGCGGGCACCGCGCGTCTCGTCGTGGTCGACGAGCGGCTTGAGCAGCCAGTCGGCGCCGGCCGTCCACAGCTGGTGGGGGTATTCGCGGGCGAAGTGGTACGAGTACCCGGACTCGCCGTCGGTGTGGGTGGGCGCGACGACGCCCCGGGCGCCGAAGACGGCGCGGGCGTTCTCCCGCCAGTCCGCCAACTGGCGCTCGATCAGCCCGGCTTGGGCGGCGGTGACCTCCGGGAGGGCCGCGGCGGCGGCCGAGGCGGTCTGGAGGTTGAGGTTGGCGTTGGTGGTGAACGCGCCGGACCACGCGGTGTCCCAGTCACCGGTCCACAGACCGGTGAGCCGGGGCGGGCAGAGGCCGCTGGCGGAGAGGAGGTGGTAGCGGCCGGCGGCGAAGAGCCGCTCCAGCAGGGCCGCGCTCTGGGGCCGCTTGAGCAACTCGGAGCCGGACAGGCCGCGTTCACCGGCGTCGGCGGCCAGGTCGAGGGCGACACGTCGGTAGGCGGTGCGGTGGAGGGCGAGGTGGCGGCCGAGGAGGGCGTCGTAGGGCTGCCGCGTCTCGATCAGCTCGCGCAGGGCGCGCGCCTCCGCCACCGCGTCCAGGTCGCCGGTGTGCCGCCGGACGCGGGTGAGCAGCAGCACCTCGGTGGCCCCGTCGACGTGAACTCCCGGTGCGGACAGCGTCGTTGTGCCGCCGGTGACCGCGACGAGGGTGACGCCGGTGTACGCGCGGTCGCTGTCGGGGTAACGGGCGCGGAGGGTGAGCAGGGCGCCCTCGGGGGTGAGGAGCGTGCCGTGGCCGACGCCCAGTCCGGCCGGGGCGTTGGGGAGCCGGTGGTCCAGTGTGAGGTCGAGGGTGAGAGCGGGGGCTGTGACGTGCTGGACGATCACGTCGTCGGCGCGGGAGACGAAGACGCGGCTGCGGCGGTCCGCGCGGACCGCGGTGGCCTCGCCGGTGGTGAAGTCGAGGGCGCGGCGGTAGCCGGGGCCGTCGTCGGCGGGAGCACCGGCCGGTCCGCGCAGCCGGGTCTGGAAGGCCGGGTGGAAGGGCTGGACCCACTGGAGCGGGCGGCCGTCCGTGAACGTGTCGGCGGCGTGCCGGTCGCCGGCGAGCAACCGGTCCTGAAGGGCCGGGAGTCGGGCCGCGAGCCGGGGCGGGCGGCCGCGTTCGCCGCCGTTGGGGCGGACCAGGGTGTGATGGGTGACGATGACCCGGTCGTCGTTCGGATCGCCGAACGTGAGGGTGCCGTGGTGGCCGTTGCCGCTGAGGAACGCGTCCTCCCAGCGGGCGGCCGGCCGGGGCTCCCAGGTGCCGTGCACGGGACCGTCGGTCATGGCCGCAGCACCGCCACGCCGTAGCGGCCGAGGGAGACCTCGCCCTCGACGGTCGCTCCCGTCAGCAAGTCCCTTGAGCTGCCGGGGACTTGGACGGTGACCGGCTCGCGGCCGTGGTTGAGGAGGAAGAGCAGCTCGCCGCGGCGTACCGCCTCCACTCCGGTGGGGAGCCCGGCCAGGACGGGACGGACCCCCGCGTCGGCGGCGATACCGGTGAGCATCTCCCGCAGGGCGCGGGGCTCCGGCAGGGTCGACAGGTACCAGGCCGCTCCTTTGCGCAGGACGGCGGGGAGGCCGTCGAGTTCGCCGCCCCGGTAGCGGACGGGCTGGTCGGCGGTCTCCTCGGCCTCGATCTCCTCCGACCAGAGGGTGCCCCTGAAGTCCGCGCAGTCGACGCTCTCCCCCGCGTCCAGCGGCCACCACTCGTGCAGGGTGCGGATGCCGAAGAGGTCGCGCAGCCGGGCGTCCATGCCGCCGGACCGCACCCGGTCGTCCTCGTCGGCGATGCCGGTCAGGAAGCCGCAGACGAGGGTGCCGCCGTCGCGCACGTAGGCGAGGAGGTTGTCGATCGCCGCGTCGGTGAGGAGGTAGAGCTGCGGGACGACGACGAGCCGGTACCCCGACAGGTCGTGCTCGGGGTGGGCGAAGTCGGTCGTGAGGTGGGCTTCCCAGAGGGCGCGGTGCCAGGCGTGCAGCAGCCCGGCGTGGTCGACCTCGGTGGAGAGGCGGCCGTCCTGGGCGCCGGCCCACCAGGAGTGCCAGTCGTGCAGGAGCGCGATGTCGGCGGTGACCTCGCTCCCCGCCACCTCGTCGCCGATCCGGGCGAGGTCCGCGCCGAGCTGCCTGACCTCCTGGAAGGTGCGGCCCCGCTCCCCCGCGTGGCCGACCATCCCGGAGTGGAACTTCTCGGCGCCCTGCCGGGACTGGCGCCACTGGAAGTAGCAGACGGCGTCCGCGCCCCGGGCGACGGCCTGGAGCGACCAGAGGCGGTTGAGGCCGCGCGGCTTGGGGTGGTTGACGCCCCGCCAGTTGACCGAGCCGGCCGCCTGCTCCATCAGCATCCAGGGACCGCGCGCCTGGGACCGCGTCAGGTCCTGCACCAGCGCGCCGCTCTGGGCGCCGAGGGGATCGCGCGGGTCGGGGTAGAGGTCGACGGAGACGACGTCCTCCTCCTCGGCCCAGCGCCAGCCGTCCTGGCCGATCCACAGCGGCATGAAGTTGCTGGTGACAGGGGTGTGCGGGGAGTACCGGCGGACGATGTCCCGTTCGGCCGTGCAGCACTCCAGGAGCGCGTCGGAGGTGAAACGCCGGAAGTCCAGCACGTGGGTGGGGTTGTTCAGGTAGTGCGCGCGGCGGGGTGGCAGGATGCCGTCCCAGGTGTCGTAGCCCTGGCTCCAGAAGGCCGTGCCCCAGGCCGAGTTGAGGGCGTCGAGGGTGCCGTACCGGGTGCGCAGCCAGCGGCGGAAGGCGGCGGCGGCCTCGTCGCCGTAGTCGAAGGTGCAGTACTCGTTGTTGATGTGCCACATCGTGAGGGCGGGGTGGCCGGCGTAGCGGGCGGCGAGGTCCTCGGTGATGGCGGCGGCGTGGCGGCGGTAGACGGCGCTGGAGTGCGAGAAGTGCTGGCGTCCGCCCCACCACTCGATCCGGCCGTCCGCGTCCCGGGGCAGCGTCTCGGGGTGGAGCCGTCCGAGCCAGGGTGGCGGCGAGGAGGTAGGTGTGGCGAGGACGACTCCGATGCCGGCCTCGTGCAGCAACTCCATCAGCCGGTCGAGCCAGCCGAACTCCCTTGCCCCGGGCTCGGGTTCGATGGTCGCCCAGGAGAAGACACCGAGGGTGACGGAGTTGACGCCGGCCTCCCGCATCAGCCGGACGTCCTCGGGCCAGGTCTCCCGCGGCCACTGTTCCGGGTTGTAGTCGCCGCCGAAGAGCAGCCGGCCCCGGGTGGCGTCGCCGAGGTGAGGCATCAGCGCCGCTCCCCGTCCTGGCTTCCGGGTACCGCCTCGCGCGGGCCGGGACGCGTCCATGCACTTACCTCGCTCTTCGAGAGGGGGAGACTCACCTGGTGGGAGGGGCGGGCGGAGCCCCCGCGCGGCGGGCGCGGGCGGTCAGCCCTTCACCGCGCCGGTCAACATGCCCTTCTTGAAATGCCGTTGCACGAACGGCGAGAGGACCGCGACCGGCAGCAGGGCCATCACCATGACCGCCATCTGCACGGCCAGCCCGGAGAGTTCCCCGGTCTTGATGGCCTGGCCGAGCCCGACCGGGGCCTCCTGCTTCTGCACGAGCTGGATCATGACGTTCTGCAACGGCATCATGTCCTGGTCGTTGAGGTAGAGGGAGGCGTTGAACCAGGCGCTCCAGTACCCGACGGCGTAGAACAGGGTGATGACGGCGAGGACCGCGCGGGAGAGCGGTATCACGATCTGCCACAGGATGCGGAAGTCGCCGGCGCCGTCGATCCGGGCGCTGTCGGTGAGTTCCGGCGAGATGCCCATGAAGAAGCCGCGCAGCACGAGGATGTTGAAGACGCTGATGGCGCTGGGCAGGATCAGCGCGAGGTAGCTGTCGGTCAGGCCCAGCGACTGCACGAGCAGGTACGTCGGGATGAGGCCGGCGCTGAAGAACATGGTGGCGAGCAGCAGCATCAGGATCGCGCGGTGGCCGACCGAGCCGATGCGGGAGAGGCCGTACGCGCACAGGACGGAGACCGCCATCGAGAACACCGTGCCGACGAGGGTGATCAGGATGCTGACGACCGAGGCACGGGTGACCTGGCCGCCGCTGAGCAGTTCGCGGTAGGCGACGAAGGTGATGCCCTTGGGAACCATCACCAGGCCGCCGGCCTCGTCGATGGTCTTCCGTGAGGAGAGGCTGGTCACGAGGACGATCCAGAGCGGGAAGAGGATGGCGAGGCAGGCGAGGGAGAGGACCAGGCCCTTGCCCGCGAGGCCGGCCGGGCCGGGCTCCTCCTCCCAGGTCGGCCGAGGGGGCGACGCCCAACGGCCGCGTCGGCGGGCGGAGTCGACGGTTTCGTCGAGGACGGCGGTCACTTCTTGTACACCCCCTGCTCGCCCATGAGATGGGCCACCTTGTTCGCGGCGAGGACCAGTCCGAGGCTGACCACGCCCTTGATCAGTCCGGCCGCCGCCGCGTAGCCGAAGTCCTGGTTGCGGACGCCGTTCCACCAGACGAAGGTGTCGAGCACCTCGGCGGCTCCCGGGCCTACGGCGTCGCGCTGGAGCAGGATCTGCTCGAAGCCGACGGTCAGCGCGTCGCCGACCCGCAGGACGAGCAGCAGGGCGATCACCGGCCGCAGCGCGGGCAGCGTGACGTGCCACATGCGACGCCAGCGGTCCGCGCCGTCCATCGCGGCGGCCTCGTAGAGGTCCGGGCTGACGGAGGAGAGCGCGGCGAGGAAGACGATGATCCCCCAGCCGGCGTCCTTCCACACGCTCTCCGCGGTGATCAGGAACTTGAACGTGCTGGGGTCGGTCATGATGTCGAGGCCGTCGTAGCCGTGTTGCCGCAGCAGTTGGGAGAGGAGTCCCGCGCCGCCGAACAGTTGCTGGAAGACGGCGATGACCAGGACCCAGGAGAAGAAGTGCGGCAGGTAGAGGATCGCCTGTGAGAAGGCCCGCACCCGCGGTCTGACCACGCTGTTGATGAGCAGCGCGAGCAGGATCGGAATCGGGAAGTAGAGGATCAGCTGGAGGAAGAAGAGCACGAGGGTGTTCCGCAGGGCACTCCAGAACGCCGAGTCCCCGAAGACCTGTTGGAAGTTCTCGACGCCCACCCAGGCGCTGTGCAGCATCGAGACGATGCCGTTGTCGCTGACGTAGGGGTCGTAGTCCTGGAAGGCGACGATGTTGCCGAGGATCGGCAGGTAGTTGAAGAGCAGGATCAGCAGGAGGGCCGGCAGCGTCATCAGGAGCAGGACGCGGTCGCGCCGGAACCGGTGCCGCAGGCTCACCTTCCCGGCGGGACGTTTCGGCCGGGAGCCGGTGGCGCCGCCGGACGCCACCGGGGTCCTCTCCCTCGTGCCGGTCTCGGCCCCGCTGCGGGGCACCGTGCTGTGCGACACGGTCGTTCTCCTCGCCTCGGCGCCCGGTCAGCTCGTCGCCGTGCCGTCCTGGTCGAGCAGTTTCCGGTACCAGTCGCGCAGCTTGTCGCCGCCCTTGCCCTTCCAGTCGGAGACGGCCTGCTGCATGTCGCTGATCTTCTTGCGGCCGCGGGTGATGTCGTCCTCCAGCTGCTCGAAGTCGTTGCCGAGGTTGGTGTACCGGCTGGGCTCGGTGATCTGCTGCCCGTAGAAGGAGGACTTCCTGGTGAAGGCGCCCATCCGCTGCTGCCACTCGACCTGCGCCTTGGCCACCGCGGGGAAGTCGGGGTGGGCGATGGTGGCGGCGGGGCTGGCGACCATGACGTAGGCGTTGATGACCTCGTTGTTGCCCTGGTCGGTCTTGGTGGGCACGCCGTTCTTGACGGTGTAGTGGGTGCCCTCGACGCCGTAGTTGGTCAGCATGTACTCCTTGGTGCCGTACGGCGCCGCGGTCACGTTGGCGACGGCCAGCACGTCCCGGATCACCGACTCGGACGCCTTCTTGCTGACGAAGGCGAAGATGCCGGCCGGCTGTTCGGCCCAGAGGGCCGGGTGACCGCCGTCGTGGCCGAAGATGTCCATGCCCCAGATCTTGTACTGCGGGTTCTGGGTGGCCTGTTCGGCGGTCCGGCTCCACCACTGCGAGATGTTGTTCGCGTAGACGAGGAACTCGCCCGCCGCGAACTTGGGGCCCGGGTCGGTGGCCGCGCTCTTGCCCAGCAGGGCGTCCGGGTGGACGTATCCGGCGGCGAAGAGCTTGCGGGTCCACTCCAGCGCTTCGAGGTACTCCTGGGTCTCGATGCGGTTGACCAGCTTGCCGTCGACGAGGTTCCAGCCGAGCGGCTTCTCACTGCCGGAGAGCACACCGAAGGCCTGGAAGGCGGTCCACTTCATGTCCAGACAGGCCCACCGCTTCGCCTTCGCGTTGGTGATCTCCTTGGCCAGCGCCATGAACTCGTCGGCCGAGGTGGGGACTTGGTACCCCTCCTTGTCGAAGACGTCCTTGCGGTACAGCGGCACGATGCCGGTGACGTACGGCGACGGCTGCGGCAGGCCGCGCAGTCTGCCGCCGAAGACGCACCGCTGCCAGGCGTCCGTCGGGATCGCCGCGAGGTTGGGGTACTCCTTGATCGCGTCGCCGGCCAGGTACGGGCCGAGGTCGGCGAACTTGCTGATGATGGCGCTGGGTATCCGGCCGCCCATGTTCCAGCTGGGGACGACCACCACGTCCGGGATGGAGCTGGAGGCCAGGACCGCGCCGAGCTTCTGGTCGTAGGTGTTGCCGTCCTGGTTCTGCCAGGCCACGTCGACGCCGATCAGGCTGTTCATCGCCTTGTAGTAGGCGTTGTCGCTCTTGGGCGGAGAACCCCAGAACGGCGACATGATCTCGACCTTGCCGCCCTTGCCGAGCTTCTTCGGCACCGACTCCTTCAGCGTGGCGAGATCCAGCTTGCCGGTGAAGCCGAGGGCGGAGCCGTTCTTCGCCGGGATGTCGGGGGTCACCACGTTGCCCGCCACGTAGGCCGGCAGCAGCTTCTTCACACCCTTGCCGGCCGAGGACGCGCCGCCCGAGCCGCTGTCCGAACCGCCGCACGCGGCGAGCAGCGGCATCCCTCCCGCCACCGCCGCGGCGGCGACGGCCGTGGAGGCGAGGAAGCTTCTCCGGCTGGGAGCGGAGGCGGAGGCGTTCGGCGTCATTGCGTCAACCCTTCGTGGCGCACCAGGACACCGGCGGGGAGCCCGTCGGCTGCGGTGTCTCTGGTGGAACTGGCTGAGCCGAAGCGATGCCCCGACCAGGGGAGGGAACGCATAGTCGAAGCGCTTCGATGTTGCTGCGAGGTTAAGTGAACACCTGGGGGCGCACAAGGGTCGCTCCCAAGATTCCTCCGAGGTGTCACGTTTCGGCCGGACTCATATGCCGCACGCGATGTCGACCGGGAGTCGGACTTGTTGCCTCGGGGTGTCTTGACACCGCCACTCCGTCGAACCAGCATCGAAGCGCTTCGAAAGTGGCTCGCCGCTCCAGCACAAGGGGACCCCCACGTGACCGCACCAACGCCGCCTACGCCGCCTTTCCGCGACCCGCAACTGCCGTTCGCGAAGCGCGTCGACGACCTGCTGTCGCGGCTCACCCTCGACGAGAAGGCCGCGTTCCTGCACCAGTTCGCGCCCGCCGTGGAGCGGCTGGGCATCGCCGCGTTCCGCACCGGCCAGGAGGCCCTGCACGGGGTGGCGTGGATGGGCCCGGCGACCGTCTTCCCGCAGGCGGTGGGGCTGGGCGCGACCTGGAACGTGGAGCTCGTGCGGCGGGTCGGCGGGGCGGTCTCCCTGGAGGTGCGGGCGATGCGCGCCCGGGACGACCGGGTCGGCCTCAACGTCTGGTCGCCGACGGTGAACCTGCTGCGCCATCCGCTGTGGGGCCGCAACGAGGAGGGCTACTCGGAGGACCCGAAGCTGACCTCGGCGATCGCCACCGCGTACACCCGCGGGCTGCGCGGCGACCATCCCGCGTACTGGCGCACGGCCCCCGTGCTCAAGCACTGGCTGGCGCACAACAACGAGACGGGCCGCGACGTCACCTCCTCCTCGGTCCGGCCCCGGGTACTGCGCGAGTACGATCTGCGGGCCTTCCGCGAGACGGTCGAGGCGGGCGCGGTGGCGGGGGTGATGCCCGCCTACAACCTGGTCAACGGGCGCCCCAACCACGTCTCGCCGTACCTGCGCGAGCAGTTGCGCACCTGGACGGAGGAGGACCTCCTCGTCTGCTCGGACGCGGGCGCGCCCTCCAACCTGGTCGACTCCGAGCGGTACTTCGCCACCCACGAGGAGGCGACCGCCGCCGCGCTGCTGGCCGGCGTCGACAGCTTCACCGACCACGGCACGGACCGCTCGACGATCGTGGCGCGCGTCCACCGGGCCCTGGAACAGGGGCTGTTGACCGAGTCGGACATCGACACCGCGGTCCGCAGGCAGCTCGCGGTCCGGTTCCGGCTGGGCGAGTTCGACCCGCGGGAGGACCCGCACCGCGACGCCGGGGAGTTCGACACCCCGGCGCACCGCGCGCTCGCCCTGGAGGCCGCCGAGCAGGCGGTGGTGCTCCTGAAGAACGACGGGCTGCTGCCCCTCGCCCGGGACACCCGGATAGCCGTCGTCGGCCTCCTCGCCGACGAGTGCAAACTCGACTGGTACAGCGGCACGTTGATCCACCGCTCGACTCCCCTGGAGGGTCTCTACGAACGGTTCGGCGCCGACCGGGTCGAGTTCGCGGAGGGCGTGGACCGGGTCCGGCTGAAGACCGCCGACGGCGCCTTCCTGCGCGTGCCGGCGGCGGAGCCCGACGACGAAGTACCGCTCGACCAGAGTGCGTTGGACCCCGCGCTGCTCGCGGGCCGCACCGACCTGCCGCCGCTGACCACCGACGCCCACGGCACCGAACTCGCCCTCGTCGACTGGGGTGAAGGCGTCCTCACCCTCCGCGCCCCCGACGGCCGCTACCTCTCGGTCGCCGACGACGGATACCTGCGCGCCTCCGCCGACCAGCCCGGCGGCTGGATCGTCCAGGAGACATTCCGCCTGGAACCCCACGAGAACGGTCACCTCCTGCTCCACCTCGGTACAGGTCGCCATGTCCGGGTCGCCGCCGACGGCGTGAAGGTTGCCGAACAGGGCGCGGACGTCTTCGAGTTGGTCGTCGCCGAGCGCGGCGAGGAGGCGGTGACCCGGGTCGCGGCGGCGGCCGACGTGGTGCTCGTGGTCGCGGGCAACGACCCGCACATCAACGGCCGCGAGACCGAGGACCGTACGACCCTGCGGCTCCCGGCCCAGCAGGAGCGGCTGCTGCGCGCGGCCCGCGCCGTCAACCCGGACACCGTGCTGGCGCTGGTCTCCTCCTACCCGTACGCAGTGGACCCGGCCGCGCTGCCCGCCGTGCTGTGGACGGCGCACGGCGGCCAGGCGGCCGGCACCGCGCTGGCCCGGGTACTGGCCGGCGACGTCTCCCCGGCGGGCCGCCTCCCGCAGACCTGGTACGCCGACGACGGCGACCTGCCCGGCCTCCTCGACTACGACGTGATCGGCGCCCGGCAGACGTACCTCTACTTCGAGGGCGCCCCGCTCTTCCCGTTCGGCCACGGACTCACCTACGCGTCCTTCTCCTACGGCGAGTTGGCCGTGCGGGTCGAGGACGCGGCCGTGCGGGTGTCGTACACGGTCACCAACACCGGTGACGCGACGGCGGACGAGGTCGCCCAGCTGTACACGCGCGCCGCCGAGCCGTCGCTGCCGCGTCCCCGCCGCGAGCTGGCCACCCACCGGCGGGTCACGCTGGCACCGGGCGAGCGGGCCGCGCTCTCCTTCGAAGTCCCGCTCTCCGCCTTCGAGTTCTGGGACGTGGCCCACGGCGCCTGGCGGCTGGAGCCGGGCCCCTACGAGCTCCTGGTCGGCGCCTCCAGCGAGGACGTGCGGCTGCGTACGACGGTCACGCTCGACGGTGCGCCCGCCGCGCCGCGCGAGCTGCGCCGATCCGGGCTGGACGCGGCCGACTTCGACGAACAGTCGGGTACCGACATCGTCGACCGGACCAGGGTGTCCGGCGACGCGGTGACACCGGCCGGCGGCGGCAGCGGTGAACTGGTCTTCCGCGACTGCGACTTCGGGACCGGGAGCACCCGGGTGACGGTGGTCGCGGCGGGCGGGGGCTCGGTCGAGCTGTCACTCGGCGGCGGTCCGGCACTCGCCGTGCTGACCCTGGACCCGCCCACGGCGGGGCCGTACGACTACACCTCGCTCGGTGCCGCGATCGCCGCCGAGGGAGTGCACGACGTGCACATCGGACTGCGCGGCCCGGTGCGGCTCGCGCACGTCGGCTTCTCCGGTTGAGGGTCCGGGCAGGCCGACGGCACGGAAGGGGCCCGGCACCGCGAGGCGGCGGTGCCGGGCCCTTCGGCGAACGGACGGACGGTTCCCCTCGGCGGGGGGGCGGCTCGGGAGAAGCCGGGTCAGAGCGCCAGACCGGTCAGCACCAGCACCCGCTCGTAGGTGTAGTCGTCCATCGCGAACCGCACGCCCTCGCGGCCGACCCCCGACTGCTTGACGCCGCCGTACGGCATCTGGTCGGCGCGGTAGGACGGGACGTCGCCGATCACCACACCGCCGACCTCCAGGACGCGGTGGGCCCGGAAGGCGGCCTGCACGTCGTGGGTGAACACGCCAGCCTGGAGGCCGTACTTGGAGGAGTTGACCGCGGCGAAGGCCGCCTCCTCACCGTCCGCCCGCTGCACGGTGAGGACGGGTCCGAAGACCTCCTCGCAGGAGAGCGTGGCGTCGGCCGGTACGTCGGTGAGCACGGTCGGCGCGTACGAGGCGCCGTCGCGCTTGCCGCCGGTGAGCAGCCGGGCACCCGCGCCGACGGCCTCCTCGACCCAGGACTCCACACGCTGGGCGGCGTCCTCGCTGACCAGCGGGCCGACGTCGGTGGTGGGGTCCGCGGGGTCGCCCGTGACCTCGGCCTCGACGGCGGCGACGATGCGCGGCAGGAGCCGGTCGTAGACCGAGGCGTCCGCGATGACCCGCTGCACGGAGATGCAGGACTGGCCGCCCTGGTAGTTGGAGAAGGTGGCGATCCGGGTCGCGGCCCAGTCGAGGTCGGCGTCGGAGGCGTAGTCCCCGAGGACGACGGCCGCGCCGTTGCCGCCCAGCTCCAGCGTGCAGTGCTTGCGGGGCACCGAGTCCATGATCGCGTAGCCGACCTTCTCGGAGCCGGTGAAGGAGATGACCGGCAGCCGCTCGTCCTGGACGAGCGCGGCCATCCTGTCGTTGGCGACCGGCAGGATGCTCCAGGACCCGGCCGGCAGGTCGGTCTCGGCGAGCAGCTCGCCGATGACCAGTGCGGAGAGCGGGGTCGCGGGCGCAGGCTTCAGGATGATCGGCACCCCGGCGGCGATCGCCGGGGCGATCTTGTGGGCGCAGAGGTTGAGCGGGAAGTTGAAGGGCGCGATCCCGAGGACGACACCCTTGGGGAAGCGGCGGGTGAGCGCGAGCCTGCCCTGGCCGCCGGGGTCGGTGTCGAGGCGCTGGGCCTCGCCGCCGTTGAAGCGCCGGGCCTCCTCGGCCGCGAGCCGGAAGACGGACACCGCCCGGCCGACCTCGCCGCGGGCCCACTTGACCGGCTTGCCGTTCTCGGCGGTGATGAGCCGCGCGATCTCCTCGGTGCGCTCGGCCAGTCGCTTGCTGACGTGGTCGAGGGCTGCGGCGCGGACATGGGCCGGGGTGGCGGCGAAGGTGTCCCGCACGGCGTACGCGGCGGCCACGGCCTCCTCGACCTGCGCGTCGGTCGGGACGCCGACCTGGCCGACGAGCCGTCCGTCCCACGGGGAGGTGACGTCGAAGGTGTCCGCACCGGTGGCCTGGCGGCCGGCGAGCCAGAAGGCGTGGGTGGAAGTCATGTGCGAGTTCCGGCCCTTCCATGTTGGGGGTGGCGCTGAGAGGTTTTCCCGTCAACGGTAGGGGCCGGGAGGCGCGGGCGCGTTTGTCCGGGGCGTAGCAGTGCCGCACGGGGACACTCCAGATCGGCAGGGCAGGGACCGTTCACTCCGTGGCGGTCGTCGTCTTCAGCGCCAGCCACAGCTCCATCCGTACGTCCGGATCGTCGAGGGACCGGCCGAGGATCTCCTCGACCCGGCGCATCCGGTAGCGCAGGGTGTGCCGGTGCACGCCGAGGTCCGCCGCCGCCGCGTCCCACTGCCCGTGCCGGGAGAGCCAGGCCCGCAGCGAGGCGACCAGATCACCGCGCCCGGTCGCGTCGTGCTCGTGGAGCGCGCGCAGCAGTCCGTCGGCGAACGCCCGGACCGCGTCGTCGGCGAGCAGCGGCAGCACGGACCCGGCCGCCAGCTGCTCGTGCTCGACGAGCACCCGGCCGCGCCGGCGGGCCACCGACAGCGCCTGCTCGGCCTGCTTGTAGGCGCCGGCGGCGGCGATCGGACCGGCCGGTGCCGAGAGCCCGACGACCGGTCCGCCCTCGTCGCCGGCCGGCGCCCGGTCCCGTACGGTCTCGGTCCGCGCGGCCTCCAGCGCCGCCGCGTGCTCGGCGCACGCCCCGGCCACCGCGCCCCCGTCGACGGCCAGCACCACCAGCCGGTCCTCGCCCTCGGGTACGACGAGCACCGCCTCGCCGGACCGCGCGGCGGCGGACTCGACCACCTCCAGGAGACCGCCGAGTCCGCCGGGGCCGCCGGGGCCGCCGAGCGGATCACCGGCGGCGGACCCGGTGTGCGGGCCGCGCGGGCGGGGGTCGGCGAGGGTGCGGGCGGCGGGGGCGTGACCGGACTCGGCGACGATCACGCGGAAGGGGGCGTCCAGGAGAGCGCCGTACAGGTCCCCGGCGACGCCCCGCGCGTGGTCGGGCTGGCCGGCGAGGAGCATGCGCAGGACGGCGGCGCCGATCCGCTGCTCGGCGGCGTGCAGCGAACGGGAGCGTTCGGTGGTCAGGGTCAGCAGGGCGATGGCCGAGTGGACGGCGTACCGTTCGGCGGTGCCGAGGGCCGCCGCCGTGCCGACGGCGAGCGCGGCCCGGGGGCGGCGGCCGGTGCCGAGCGAGTGGAGTTCGACGCGGTCCGCCTGGTCGGCGCCGTCGGATCCGGCGACCACCGAGGAGGCGGGCGCGGGCCGCTCCCGCAGCCGCTCCACGTCCGCGGTGAGCCGCGCGGCCCGGCGGCCCGCCCACTCCGGCGCTGCGGCGACGACGGCGCCTGAGGCGTCGTAGAGCGCGGCCCAGCCGTCGACCTGGGCGGCGAGCGCGGCGAGCAGCCCCTCGGGGCCGTCGCTCAGGGTCTGCCTGGTCAGTTCACGCTGGGCGGCGAAGCCGTCGGTGACGGCCCGGTACTGGTCGGCGGCGATGGCGGCCGACACGGCCTTGCTGATCGCGAGGAAGGGGGTGCGCCGGGGCACTTCCAGCAGCGGCAGCCCCACCCGCTCGGCGGCGTCGACGAGCGCCCCCGGTATCCGGTCGTAGTTGACCCCGACGGCGAACCCGAGCCCCACCACGCCGGCGTCCGCCAGCCGCTTGACGTAGCGCAGCATCGCCTCCGGGTCCTCCGCGTCCAGGGTGAGCGCGGTGATCAGGAGCAGCTCGCCGCCCTCCATGTACGGGACGGGGTCGGCGAGTTCGCTGACGTGCGCCCAGCGGACGGGCACCTCCAGCCGGTCCTCGCCCGCGCGCACGGTCAGCTTGAGCGCGGAGTGGTGGACGAGCGAGGCGAGCGTCGGGGGCATGGTGCCTTCAGAGCTGGGGAGACCGGACGATCACGGTGATCTTTTGGCCGTCACGTATGAACGGCCTGTGCCGATTCTGCCTCACTGTACGGTCGGCGTGGGCCGGTCTGTCCAGCTTTCCTGGTCACTGGCCGCGGTCGCGGAGGTCGAGCAGCAGCGGCGGCGCGTGCTCGCCGTCGACCGTGGTCAGCGAGAGCACCGCGTGCCCCGGCGGCAGCTCGTGGGCCAGCTCCGACGCCGACCAGCGCTCCCGTTCGACCTGGCGGACGGTGACGGCGTCCGTGGTGACGGCCTTGCCGGTGACGAGCTTGCGCAGGGCGTGGATGGCGCGGGTCATCGGCTGGTCGGCGAAGACCGTGTGCTTGGCCACGTCCCGGGTCTCCACCCACTCCGTGCCCCAGGCGTCGGCGAAGCGGCTGCCGTCCCAGGTGGTCACCCCGGAGAGCGCCATCCGGCAGCCGACGGCGCTGTAGAGCGGCCCGTGCAGCGCCTCGGGGACGTCGCTGACGGTGCGCAGGGCGAGGACGACACCCGCGTTGCGGGAGCGCAGCCGCTGGATCCGGCGCACCGACTCGGCGGTGATCACGCCGGTCGCGTCGTCGAGGACCAGACAGGCGAAGTGGTCGTGGCCGCCGTCCCGTACGACGGTGCTGAACTGGGCGAGGAGCAGCCGGGTGAGCAGCCGGGCCGCCTCCTCGTGGCCGCGCTCGGGCAGGTCGACGCGGACCCGCAGCGGATGGTGGGCGAGCGCGCGGAGCGAGAACGGCCGGGCGGTGCCGCCCGAGCCGAAGAAGTCGGCGAAGAGCGGCCGGTCCAGCAGCGCCAGCCGGTCGGCGAGGGCCGGTCCCGCGTCGGCCGCGCTGCCGGCCTGCCGGAGCCTGGCCTCGAACTCCCGGCGCATCACGGGGTGTTGGTCGGCGGACAGCGCGGTGCGCAGGGCCGAGACGGCGGCCGGTTCGCCCTCCAGGAGTTCGCGCAGCACCGGCAGCAGCGGGAAGCGGCCGTGGACCGCGCGGTAGGGGCCGAGCACCTGGGCCAGCGCGGTGGCCGCGCTCTGGCCGCCCACGCCCTCGACATCGCCCACCAGGGCCTCGGCGAGGAAGGCGGCGGCCTCGTCCGGGTCGTCGGAGTCGGCGTACGGGTCCAGGTCGTGGACGGAGGAGGGGTCGCCGATCCGTACGACGACGTCGTAGGCCGTGTCCTGGCCGACCGGTGTACCGGCGGCCGACACGACGACGACGGCACAGCTGCCGGTGAGCGCCTGGAGGGCCAGCGACTCGACCACGGGCTCCACCACCTGGCGGGTCTTGCCGGCGCCGGAGGGCCCCACCACCAGGAGCGAGGTGCCCAGCACGTCCGGGGCGAGCGCCGCGCCCGCGCCCCGGTAGGCGAGCGGTGCCCGCTCCCCGGCGGTCCAGCGGCCGATGCGGACCTGGCCGGCGAGAACGTCGTGCGGGGCGGTGCGGCCGGGCAGGTCCCGGGCGCCGGAGGGGTGCGTCCAGGCGGCGGCGCCCTGGCGCAGCACGGTGTCGGTGAAGGCGGCGAGGCGTTCCGGGTCGTGGCGCGCGGCCCGCCAGGCGTGCCGGACCCGGGCGACGTCCACGTCGTTCATCCGGCCGGCCAGCACCTCGGCGGTGAGGAGTTCGGCCGCCCGGTGGTCGCCCGTGCTCCGCAGTTCGGGCCAGTGCGCGGGGGTGACTTCGGCGACGGGGGGTGCCTCCCGCTCGGCCGCCGCGCGGCGGCGCGCGGCGAGCAGTTCACGGGCGTACGGCAGCCAGCCGCCGACCCGGGCGAACGGCCACAGGACGAGGACGGTGATGAGCGCGTACAGGAGGTCGGTGAAGAACTGCGACATGAACACGTCGTAGCTGCCCGTGGCCAGGACGATGAGGGAGAAGATCGGGTCGACGACGGGCAGGGGCCGCCAGCCGACGCCGAAGGCGCTGGGGAAGACGAAGCTGAGAGTGATCAGGGCGCCGAGGGCGGCGAGCAGCGCGCGGGCGGGCTGCGGTCGCCGGCCGACGAAGTGGCGCACCACGTCGGGCCAGCTGCCCAGTCGGCCGACGGCCAGCACGAGTACGGCGAAGAAGACACCGTCGTAGACGACGGCGGCCTCCTGGCCCTGGAGGCCCTTGGGCGAGACGGTGCCGCCCCACCACCAGTCGCCCGGGGTGAACAGTTTCAGGACGACCCACTGGTAGGGCACCGCGCCGTGCCGCCAGAAGGACCACATGATCAGCGCCACGACCAGCGGTACCAGCAGTCCGACGACGGTCACCGGGGAGAGCCGCTGCGCGGAGTGCTCGGCCTTGGGCGGCCGGTGGCCGAAGCGCCAGATGCCGGGGCCGGCCGCCGGACGGGGGGTGTCCAGCCAGTCGGCCACGGCCGACGGGCGCCGGGCGGAGTCGGCGTGGGGGCCGGGGTGCGGCGCCCGCGCCGGGCGGGGCGGCGCGCCCGCGGGCGGCGCCGGTGCCGTGGCGGGCATCGGCGGCACGTCGGGGCCCTTCCGTGGCCCCGCCGGACGCGGCACGGGGTTCGCGTGCGTTCCCCGCGTGTCCTGCGTCCCGTCGCTCTCCATCGCCGTTCCCCCCTGACCTGCCGTTCCGTCCACCGTCAGCGAGTCAATCTAACGCCCCCGCAAGGGGAGTTCACCGCATACGTGGCCGGGCCCGCGGTGCCGGGTCGGCCCGGCACTATGTCCACGGCGGACAAGGCGTCCCGCCGACACCGCCCACATGGAGCATGCCCACCCCCCGGGCACCGCCCTAGCCTGCGAGAACAGAAGAAATGCGTCCGCACCACCCCAGGAGCCCCTCATGACCGCACTTCCGCAGGAGCGCCGCGTCGTCACCGCCATTCCCGGCCCGAAGTCGCAGGAGTTGCAGGCCCGCCGTACCGCCGCGGTCGCGGCCGGTGTGGGCTCCGTGCTGCCCGTGTTCACCGCGCGGGCGGGCGGCGGGATCATCGAGGACGTCGACGGCAACCGGCTGATCGACTTCGGCTCCGGTATCGCCGTGACGTCCGTGGGCGCCTCCGCCGAGGCCGTCGTCCGCCGGGCCGCCGCCCAGCTGGCCGACTTCACCCACACCTGTTTCATGGTCACGCCGTACGAGGGCTACGTCGAGGTCGCCGAGGCGCTCGCCGAGCTGACGCCGGGCGACCACGCCAAGAAGTCGGCGCTGTTCAACAGCGGTGCGGAGGCCGTCGAGAACGCCGTCAAGATCGCCCGCGCGCACACCAAGCGGCAGGCCGTCGTCGTCTTCGACCACGGCTACCACGGCCGGACCAACCTCACGATGGCGCTGACCGCGAAGAACATGCCGTACAAGAACGGCTTCGGGCCGTTCGCGCCCGAGGTGTACCGGGTGCCGGTGGCCTACGGCTACCGCTGGCCGACCGGCGCCGAGAACGCCGGGGCCGAGGCGTCCGCGCAGGCCATCGACATGATCAACAAGCAGGTGGGGGCGGAGAACGTCGCCGCGATCATCATCGAGCCGGTGCTCGGCGAGGGCGGCTTCATCGAGCCCGCGAAGGGCTTCCTGCCGGCGATCGCCCGGTTCGCCGCCGAGAACGGCATCGTCTTCGTCGCCGACGAGATCCAGTCCGGCTTCTGCCGTACCGGCCAGTGGTTCGCGTGCGAGGACGAGGGCATCGTCCCGGACCTGATCACCACCGCCAAGGGCATCGCGGGCGGTCTCCCGCTGGCCGCCGTGACCGGCCGCGCCGAGATCATGGACGCGGCGCACCCGGGCGGCCTCGGCGGCACCTACGGCGGCAACCCGGTCGCGTGCGCCGGCGCGCTCGGCGCGATCGAGACGATGAAGGAGCTGGACCTCAACGCCCGCGCGAAGCACATCGAGGCCGTCATGAAGGCCCGGCTCGGCGCGATGGCGGAGAAGTTCGACGTCATCGGCGAGGTCCGCGGCCGGGGCGCGATGATCGCCGTCGAGCTGGTCACGGACCGTACGACGAAGGAGCCGGACCCGGCGGCGACCGCGGCGCTCGCCAAGGCGTGCCACCAGGAGGGGCTGCTGGTCCTGACCTGTGGCACCTACGGCAACGTGCTGCGCTTCCTGCCGCCGCTGGTGATCGGTGACGACCTGCTCAACGAGGGGCTCGACATCATCGAGCAGGCGCTGGCCCGCGTCTGAGCCGTGCGGCCGGGCCGCGGGGGAACCGCAGGCCGTGTGAAGAAGGTGTGCGGGGTGCATGGCGGGAGGGGAATCCGCCTGTCGTACCCGCATCCCCTGCCGTAGGTTCTCCTCCAGATGAGAGAAACACCCCGCCCACAGGGGACTGTGGGCGACACCGGGTCGGGGCCTCCCCAGCTGCGACCTGGTCGTGCCCTCGCGCACACCACCGGAGCCTCCGGCTCCGAATCTCCTCACCGATCGGACGGCCGCCCGCCCCAAACCCCCCGGGGCGGCCGGCAACCCGGTCCGGTCGGCCGTCCCGGAACCACCCCCCCTGTTCCGGGGCGGCCGACCTCCTTCTTCCTCTGCCTGCTGCTGGGCCTGCCCGCGCTGCTCTTCGCGTTGATCACCTGGCAGGTCGCCGCCCACGGCCCCCTCCTCCGCCTCGACGAACACCTGAGCCGGGCCGTCGTGCACCCGAGCCGCGCCTCCGGCGCCCTCTGCGACCTCGGCAACGTCGAGGTCGCGCTGCCGGTGCTCGCCGTCGTCCTCTTCCTCGCCGGCCGACGCGCCCGTGCCAGTGGTACGGACCACTGGTGGGCGGGACCGCTCGCGGCGGCCGTGACGATGGCGCTGGTGCCGGCGCTGGTCGTCCCGCTGAAGGAACTGATCGCGCGCGGCGGCCCGCCGGTCACGGGTCCCGGCACCGGCTACTACCCCTCCGGCCACACGGCGACCGCCGCCGTCGCGTACGGCTCGGCGACCCTGCTCCTCCTCCCCCTGCTGCGCACAGCGCGCGCCCGGCGCGCGCTGGTCGGCGTCTGCGTCCTGCTCGTCGCCGCGGTCTCCGTCGGCCTGGTCCGGCGCGGTTACCACTGGCCCCTGGACGTGCTGGCGAGCTGGTGTCTGGGCGCGGTGCTGCTCGGCGCGCTGTGGCTGTTCCTCCGCTCGCCGCGTGCGGGGGGTGCGGCACCGGCGCCCCTCGCGCCGACGGCCTCCCCCTGACCGGCCCGGCTCCGTCCCGCCTCCGGACCGACTCGGTCGTCAGAATCTCCGCCGGTCCGCCCCCTCCGCTATCCGTCCTCCCGCATGGCCAGGCCCGCCGCCGCTTCGTGCATCGCCAGTTCGAGCAGCGCGGGGTCGGTGAGCGTGCCGGAACCGTCCGGCGCGACCAGCCAGCGGACGGCCCCGACCGGCCGGCCGGGGTACGGCACGACGATCCAGGTACCGGCTCCGGCCGTACGGATCCCGGTGCCGACCCAGCGGGCCGCGGTGCCCGGCGGCACCAGGAAACCCATCCGCGCGTCGCCGAAGTCGACGAGCACCGGCCCGAGTTGATCGATGACCCGGGTGAGGACATCGAGCGTGGGATAGCCGAGCTCACCCGGCAGGATGAGGACGTCCCACGCCTTCCCGGCGGGCAGCAGCGCGATCTTGCGAGGGTTGCGCTCCCATTCCCAGCGGCACGCCTCTGGATCCGGAGCCACGGATGCCAGCCACTCGACGGCCGTCTTCGCCGCAGTCATGAGACCTCCCTTTCGCACGTCGACGCCGGTCGCGTCGGTGGAGAGAGCGAGGCCGGCCGCGCGCATTACGCGGGTTGCGGCACCTCGAAAGAGTGAACCGGGTCACACCGGCCGCCGGGGGGTCAGCTGTCGAAGCCGAGGCCCAGCCGGTCCATCGTCCTGAGCCAGAGATTGCGCCGGCCGCCGTCGGCGTCCGCGCGCGCCAGCGACCACTTGGTGAGCGCGATGCCGGTCCACGCGAACGGCTCGGGCGGGAAGGGCAGTGGCTTCCTGCGGACCATCTCCAGTTCGGTGCGCTCGGTCCGCTCCCCCGCCAGCAGGTCCAGCATCACGTCCGCGCCGAACCGGGTCGCGCCGACACCGAGCCCGGTGAAGCCCGCCGCGTAGGCCACCCTGCCCCGGTGGGCGGTGCCGAAGAACGCCGAGAAACGCGAGCAGGTGTCGATCGCGCCGCCCCACGCGTGGGTGAAGTTCAGACCCTCCAGCTGCGGAAAACAGGTGAAGAAGTGCTCGGCGAGCTTGGCGTACGTCTCCGGCCGCTCGTCGTACTCGGCGCGCACCCGGCCGCCGTACGGGTAGATCGCGTCGTAGCCGCCCCACAGGACGCGGTTGTCGGCCGACAGCCGGAAGTAGTGGAACTGGTTCGCCGAATCCCCCAGCCCCTGACGGTTCTTCCAGCCGATCGACGCCAACTGCCCGGCGGAGAGCGGCTCGGTCATCAGCGCGTAGTCGTAGACCGGGACGGTGTACGGGCGCACCCGCCGGACCAGGTTGGGGAAGACGTTGGTGCCGAGCGCCACTCGGCGGGCGCGCACCGAGCCGTACGGGGTGCGTACGGCCATGCCTGCGCCGTGCGGTACGAGGGTGAGCGCGGGGGTGTGTTCGTAGACGCGGACGCCCAGGCGGAGGCAGGCCCGTTTGAGGCCCCAGGCGAGTTTCGCGGGGTGGAGCATCGCGACGCCCCGCCGGTCGTGGAGGCCGGCCAGGAAGGTCGGCGAGGCGACCTGTTCGCGGACCGCCGCGGTGTCCAGGAACTCGGTGCCGTCGGCGAGGCCCCGGCGCTCCAACTCCTCGTACCAGTCGTGGAGTTCCTCGGCCTGGTGCGGTTCGGTGGCGACGTCGATCTCGCCGGTGCGCTCGAACTCGCAGTCCAGGGAGTGGCGGGCGACCGCGCGCTCGATCTCGTCGAGGTTGCGGGCGCCGAGCTCCTCCAGCCGGTGGATCTCGTCCGGCCAGCGGGTGAGCCCGTTGGCCAGGCCGTGGGTGAGGGAGGCGGCGCAGAAGCCGCCGTTGCGGCCCGAGGCGGCCCAGCCCGCCTCGCGGCCTTCGACCAGCACCACGTCCCGGTCCGGCTGTCGCTCCTTGGCGATCAGCGCGGTCCACAGTCCGCTGTAGCCGCCGCCGACGACCAGCAGGTCGCAGCTCTCCCCACCGGTGAGCGCGGGCTCGGGGCGGGGCCTGCCGGGGTCGTCCAGCCAGTACGGAACCGGCTGCGCCCCGGCGAGGGACCTCGTCCAGCCACTGCGGCTCATGGCGCTCGGGGCCATGATGTCAACTCCCTACGAAAAGCTGCGTACTTGGGCGGTCAGGCTTTCTTGGTGCGGCGGTTGGTGACCGCCATGGAGACCAGGACGAACAGCACGGCGACGAGGAACATGGCCGTACCGATGACGTTGATCTGGACGGGTGTGCCGCGCTGTGCCGATCCCCAGACGAACATGGGGAAGGTGACGGTCGAGCCCGCGTTGAAGTTGGTGATGATGAAGTCGTCGAAGGAGAGCGCGAAGGAGAGCAGCGCGCCCGCGGCGATGCCGGGGGCCGCGATCGGCAGGGTGACCCGCAGGAACGTCTGCGCCGGTCCGGCGTAGAGGTCCTGGGCGGCCTGTTCCAGCCGCGGGTCCATCGACATCACCCGGGCCTTGACGGCGGTGACGACGAAGCTCAGGCAGAACATGATGTGCGCGATCAGGATCGTCCAGAAGCCCAGCTGGGCGCCCATGTTGAGGAACAGGGTGAGCAGCGAGGCCGCCATGACGACCTCGGGCATCGCCATCGGCAGGAAGATCAGCGAGTTGATGGCGCCGCGGGCCCGGAAGCGGTAGCGGACCAGCGCGAAGGCGATCATCGTGCCGAGGACGGTGGCGCCGATCGTCGCCCAGACGGCGATCTGCAGGCTGAGGGAGAGCGAGCCGCACATGCCGGCGACTCCGCAGGGCTGCTTCCAGGCGTCCAGCGAGAACTGCTGCCACGCGTAGTTGAAGCGCCCCTTCGGCTTGTTGAAGGAGAACACGGTGACGACGACGTTCGGCAGCAGCAGGTAGCCGAGTGTCAGCAGCCCCGCGATGACGACGAGACGGCGCTTGAGCCAGCGTACGAAGGCCATTTAGACCAGGTCCTCCGTCCCGGACTTGCGGATGTAGAGGGTCACCATCAGGAGGATGGCGGCCATGAGGATGAAGGAGAGCGCCGCGGCCGTCGGATAGTCGAGGATCCGCAGGAACTGCGTCTGGATGACGTTGCCGATCATGCGGGTGTCGGTCGAGCCGAGCAGTTCCGCGTTCACGTAGTCGCCGGCCGCCGGGATGAAGGTCAGCAGCGTGCCGGAGACGACACCGGGCATCGACAGCGGGAAGGTGACCTTGCGGAAGGTGGTGAACGGCCTGGCGTACAGATCGCCCGCCGCCTCGTGCAGCCGCCCGTCGATGCGCTCCAGCGAGGTGTAGAGCGGCAGGATCATGAACGGCAGGAAGTTGTACGTCAGTCCGCAGACGACCGCGAGCGGGGTGGCGAGGACGCGGTCGCCCGAGGTCCAGCCGAGCCAGTTGGTGACGGACAGGACGTGCAGCGTGTTGAGGACGCCGACGACCGGGCCGCTGTCCGCGAGGATCGTCTTCCAGGCGAGCGTGCGGATCAGGAAGCTGGTGAAGAACGGCGCGATCACCAGGATCATGATCAGGTTGCGCCAGCGTCCCGCGCGGAAGGCGATGAGGTACGCCAGCGGGTAGCCGAGCAGCAGACAGAGGACGGTCGCGGCGGCGGCGTAGCAGACCGAGCGCAGGAACTGCGGCCAGTACTCGGACAGCGCGTCCCAGTAGGTCACGAAGTGCCAGGTGACCTTGTAGCCGTCCTCCAGGGAGCCCGTCTGGACCGACGTCGAACCCTGGTAGATCATCGGCAGCGCGAAGAACACGACCAGCCAGAGGATGCCGGGCAGCAGCAGCCAGTACGGCGTCCAGCGGCCCCTCTTGCGCGGCGGCTTCGTCTCCGGCGCGGGGGCCAGCGGCGGTGCCTCGGTGACAGCGGCCATCAGGCGGCTTCCTCCTCGACGTCGGCACCGGCGTCGATGTCCTGGTCGGCGTCCAAGCCGAAGGTGTGGGCCGGGTTCCAGTGCAGGACGACCTCGGCGCCGGGCACGAGCCGGGCGTCGCGGTCGATGTTCTGGACGTAGACCTCGAACTCGGGGCAGACCGGGCTGTCGATGACGTACTGGGTAGAGACGCCGATGAAGCTGGAGTCGGCGATGGTCCCGGTGATCCGGTTGCGGCCGGCGGGTATCCCGCCGGCCTCGTCGGCGTGGCTGAGGGAGATCTTCTCGGGGCGTACACCGACCAGCACCTTGCCGCCGGTCGTCGTCGGCGCGGAACATCGCGCCTCGGGCAGCACCAGCTTGCCGCCGCCCGCCCGGAGCACGATCTCGCCGGCGCCCTGGGAGTCGACCATGGCCTCGATGAGGTTGGAGGTGCCGAGGAAGTTGGCGACGAAGGTGGTGTTCGGGTTCTCGTAGAGGTCGCTCGGCGAGCCGAGCTGTTCGACACGCCCGCCGTTCATCACGGCGACCGTGTCGGCCATGGTCATGGCCTCCTCCTGGTCGTGCGTGACGTGGATGAACGTGATGCCGACCTCGGTCTGGATGCGCTTGAGCTCCAGCTGCATCTGGCGGCGCAGTTTGAGGTCGAGGGCGCCGAGGGGCTCGTCGAGGAGGAGCACCTTGGGAGTGTTGATCAGCGCGCGGGCGACAGCGACCCGCTGCTGCTGGCCACCGGAGAGCTGGTGCGGCTTCTTGCGCGCCTGCTCACCGAGCTGCACCAGGTCGAGCATCTCCTCGACCTGCTTCTTCACCGACTTGATGCCCCGCCGGCGCAGACCGAAGGCGACGTTCTCGAAGATGTCGAGGTGCGGGAAGAGGGCGTAGGACTGGAAGACCGTGTTCACCGGCCGCTTGTACGGCGGGAGATGACCGACCTCCTGCTCACCGAGGAAGACGGAACCGGAGGAAGGTTCCTCCAGACCCGCGATCATGCGCAGGGTGGTGGTCTTGCCGCATCCTGAGGCACCGAGCAGGGCGAAGAAGGAGCCCCGCGGCACGGTCAGGTCCAGCGGGTGTACGGCGGTGAAGGCGCCGTAGGTCTTGGAGATCCCGGAGAGGCGGACGTCGCCGCTGTTGTCCGTGGTGTTCATCGTCGTCACGCCCCTGTGAGCTTTGCGAACTTCTGCTGGTATGCCGTCTCTTCCTTCGAGCTCAGTGAGCGGAAGGCGTGCGACCTGGCCTGCATGGCCTTGTCGGGGACGATCAGCGGGTTGTCCGCCGCCGACTTGTCGATCTTCGCGAGGTAGGGCTTCACTCCCGCGACCGGACTCACGTAGTTGATGTAGGCGGCGAGTTCCGCGGCCGGTTCGGGCTCGTAGTAGTAGTCGATGAGCCGCTCGGCGTTCGTCTTGTGCCGCGCCTTGTTGGGGATCAGCAGGTTGTCCGTCGACGTCATGTAGCCGGCGTCGGGGACCACGTAGCCGACGTCCGAACTGTCCGCCTGGAGCTGCACGATGTCACCGGCCCAGGCGATACAGGCAGCGAAGTCGCCCTTGGTGAGGTCGGACGTGTAGTCGTTCCCCGTGAAGCGGCGGATCTGGCCCCTGTCGACGGCCTTCTGGAGTCGGGCGATCACCGCGTCGAAGTCGTCGTCGGTGAACTTCGCCGGGTCCTTGCCCATGTCGAGCATGGTCATGCCGACGGAGTCGCGCAGCTCGGTGAGGAACCCGACACGGCCCTTGAGCTTGGGGTTGTCGAGGAGGTCGGAGACCGACTTCACCTCGACGCCGTTAAGCGCCTTCTTGTTGTAGGCGATGACGGTCGATATGCCCTGCCAGGGGTACGAATAGGCGCGGCCCGGGTCCCAGTCGGGGTTGCGGAACTGGTCCGACAGGTTGGCGAAGGCGTGCGGCAGGTGGGAGGCGTCCAGTTTCTGGACGTAACCCAGCCGGATCATGCGGGCGGCCAGCCAGTCGGTGAGGACGATCAGATCACGGCCGGTGGACTGGCCGGCGGCGAGCTGCGGCTGGATCTTGCCGAAGAACTCGTCGTTGTCGTTGATGTCCTCGGTGTACTTGACCTGGATGCCGGTCCGCTTGCCGAAGGCGTCGAGCGTGGGGCGGTGCTTGCCGCTCTCGTCCGTGTCGATGTACTCGGGCCAGTTGGAGAAGTCGACGACCTTCTCCTTGGCCGAGTGGTCGTCGGCGGAGACGCCGCCCTGCGTCTTGCCGGCCGCGGGGATCCCGCAGGCGCTCAGCGCGCCGAGGCCGCCGACCGCGAGGGCGCCGCCCGCGGAGGCGCGCAGCACCGAACGGCGAGGCAGGGCGGCCCGTCCGCGACGGAAGCCGTGCCGCACGGCGGCCGCCTCGGCCGGTGACAGGCGGTCGGGCTCGTACTGATCCATGAGCGTGGTGCCCTTTCGGGAGGTGACGGCCGCGGCTCGGGCGGCCGTCGGTCATCGACGGTCTGCTAGCGGTCCCCGAAGATCGTGCGGTGCCAGTCCTTCCTGGCGACCGCGGTGTTGTCGAACATCACGTGCTTGATCTGGGTGTACTCCTCGAACGAGTACGCGGACATGTCCTTGCCGAAGCCGGACGCCCGGAAGCCGCCGTGGGGCATCTCGCTGATGATCGGGATGTGGTCGTTGATCCACACACAGCCCGCCCTGAGCTCGCGGGTGGCGCGGTTGGCCCGGTAGACGTCCCGGGTCCACGCCGACGCGGCCAGACCGTAGGGGGTGTCGTTGGCGAGACCGATGCCTTCGTCGTCGCTGTCGAAGGCCAGCACCACGAGGACCGGTCCGAAGATCTCGGACTGCACGACCTCGCTGTCCTGGGCGGCGTCCGCGACCAGGGTGGGGCGATAGTACGCGCCGTCCCTGAGTTCTCCCTGGGGCGCCTCTCCGCCGGTGACCACGCGCGCGTAGCCGCGGGCCCGGTCGACGAACCCGGCGACCCGGTCGCGCTGGGCGTGCGAGATCAGCGGGCCGAGGTCGGTGCCGGGGGCGAACGGGTCGCCGACCCGGACACCCGCCATCAGCGCGGCGGTCCTCTCGACGAACGCCTCGTAGAGCGGCCGCTGCACGTACGCGCGCGTGGCGGCCGTGCAGTCCTGCCCGGTGTTGATGAGCGAGCCCGCGACGGCTCCGTTGACGGCGGCGTCGAGGTCGGCGTCGTCGAAGACCAGGAAGGGCGCCTTGCCGCCCAGCTCCAGGTGGAGCCGCTTGACGGTGGCGGTGGCGATCTCGGCGACCCGCCTGCCGACGGCGGTGGAGCCGGTGAAGGACGTCATGGCCACGTCGGGGTGGCCGACCAGGCGCTCGCCCGCCTCCCGGCCGGTGCCGGTGACGATGTTGACGACCCCGTCGGGGAGGCCCGCGTCCGTCGCGGCCTGCGCGAAGAGCAGCGAGGTGAGCGGGGTCAGCTCGGCCGGCTTGAGCACGATCGTGTTGCCCGCGGCGATCGCCGGGAGGATCTTCCAGGCGGCCATCTGGAGGGGATAGTTCCAGGGTGCGATGGAGCCGACGACACCGATGGGTTCCCGGCGCACGTACGACGTGTGGTCCCCGGAGTACTCGCCGGCGGACTGGCCCTGGAGGTGCCGGGCGGCGCCCGCGAAGAAGGCGATGTTGTCGATCGTCCCGGGGACGTCGAACTCGCGGGTCAGTTTGAGCGGCTTGCCGCACTGCAGGGACTCGGTGCGGGCGAACTCGTCCGCGCGCTCGGCGACCACGGCGGCGAAGCGGTGCAGCGCGTCGGAGCGCTCGCCCGGCGTGGCGCCGGCCCAGCCGGGGAACGCGGCACGCGCGGCGGCGACCGCGGCGTCCACGTCGGCGGTTCCCGCCAGCTCGTAGGTGAGGACCTCGGCGCCGGTGGCGGGGTCGACGACCGCGTGGGTACGGCCCGAGGTGCCCTTTGCGGGGCGCCCGGCAATGAACTGCGCGCCCTCGGCGAACCGCTCTCGCGCGGGGAAACGTTCCGGGAGGGTGCTGCCCGGGTTGTGCATGTCGCTCTCCTCCGCCGTCGCCCCGCTTTGACCGGAGGCGGGTGGGCGTAGCTCCAGCTCGATTTGAGTGCCGATCCTGACAGAGCAAAGGGACTCCAACAAGTGATTCCGTTGTTGCCTTTTGGTTACGCGACGGAATCTGTCGACCAGGTGTCGAGTCGGCACGGAAAAGGACGGACGGAGTGTCAGTGGTGCCTGCGAGACTCGCGTGCATGGAGAGGACCACGGGGACGGGACCGGAGAAACCCCAGCAGGCTGAGCAGGCAGAAAAGGCCGGGGAAGCGGAGAAGGCTGAGCGGATCGATGCGCGGGATGCCTTGATCAGGGAAGTGCGCGCCGGGGCGCGGGTCAAGTACCTGCACTTCTGGGGACACCGTCCGGGCCCGGGCGGGCGCGTGGGCGCGGGCTGTCTGAGTCAGTGGTGGCCGTCGCCGTTCACCGTGGACGGCGTGGTGTACGCGACGGCCGAGCACTGGATGATGGCGGGCAAGGCGCGGCTCTTCGGGGACGCGGAAGCCGAGGCCCGGGTGCTGGCCTCCGGGCATCCGTCCGAGGCCAAGAAGGCGGGGCGGCTGGTGCGCGGCTTCGACGAGGAGACCTGGGTGCGCGAGCGGCTCGGGATCGTCGTCGAGGGCAGCGTCCACAAGTTCGCCGCGGACCCCGCCCTGCGCGAGTTCCTGCTGGGCACCGGCGACCGGGTGCTGGTCGAGGCGAGCCCCGTCGACCGGATATGGGGCATCGGACTGGCGGCGGCCGACGAGGCGGCCGGCGATCCGGAGCGGTGGCGGGGGCCGAATCTGCTGGGCTTCGCGCTGATGGAGGCGCGGACGCGGCTGCGGCGGGGCTGAGCGGCACGGACGCGCGGACGCGTTGCGGCGGGGCTGAGCGGTATGGACGTCACGGGCGGCGCGGATCGGGGAGGCGCAGGCGGGAGGCGCGGGCCGGGCACCGGCCCGGTGCGGCTCAGCCCTGCGGCACGACCGGCGCCGACAGGCTCGGGGCGGAGTCGTAGTACGGGTCGGAGGTCGAGTTCTCCTCGCCGTGCCGGACGGCGAACGCGATGCCGACGACCAGCGCGACGATCGTGGCGACACCGAGGACGATCCCGACGATTCCCGTGATCAGGCCCGCCTGGGCCTGGCTCCGGTTCGTGGCCTCGCCCCGGTCGGCCCGCTTCTTCCCCTTGACGCCGAGGATCACGGCGACGACACCGAGGACGAGCGAGACGATGCCGTAGAGGCAGAAGAGACAGCAGGAGAGGATGCCCAGCACCATCGCCGCGGTGCCCATGCCGTTCTGCGGGCCCATCGGCATCCCGGGCCAGCCGTAGCCCTGCGGGTAGGTGGGGTAGCCGTATCCGCCGGGGCCGGGCGGGCCCTGCGGGCCGGGGCCCGGACCGAAGGGTCCGGTCGGCGGCGGGACGGCCGACTCCGGCCGGCCGCCCTGGGGGTAGGGCGCGGCGGGCTGCCCGTAGCCGGGGGCGCCGGGAGGGGTGTAGCGGGGAAGTCCGGTCGGCGGACCGTAGCCGGGGGCGGCGGGGCCGGGCGGGGCGAAGCCGGGCGTACCGGCACCGGGCGGGGCGAAGGCGTCGACCGCCGGAAGGGCGGTCACGGTGGCCTGGTTGTGCACCGACGGGGGTTGCCGCTCCGGAGGCTGGTGCGGTGCGGGCGGCCGGTCCTGCGGTTCGGGCCGCTGCGCGGGCACGGGCGGCGGGGCGCCCTTCTCCAGTGACGGACCGCTCGCGGGCGGTGCCCACGGGTCGCGGTCCGCTGCCGTGCCGCCGTCCCGGTCTGCCTGCTCCCCCACGTGCACGTCCCCCTCGGTCGTTCGTCCGGCCATGGTAAAGCCTTCCCCCGGCGGCTCCGCCGCGCGGGTCCGGCCCCACGTGGCCCGCACGGCCGACGTGACAGGCGGGCCAGCACCGGGGTCGGTCGCACGCGTCCGCCCCCGCCTGCCGACCAGCGCCGGCGGGCCCGACATGACCGGTGAGCCCGACGCGCCCGGACCGTGCCGGGCGCGCGGGACCGGCCCGTTCGTGACCGGCACCGCCGACGCGACCGGACCGGTGGGCCCGGCCCGCACCGTTCGTACGGGACGGCCCGACCAGACCGCCACCGCCCCCGGCACGACCGGCGCGACCGGCACCGCTGACGTGACAGCGCACCAGGACCGGGCCGTTCGCACGGGACCGGCCCCTTCCCAGTCGGCACCGCAGACGTGCCCGACGGCCTCCGACCGGGCCGTCCTACGATGATCCCGAGTCATCGATCAGCCGATCATCCGTGTTCCCGCCCCGCGCGGCCGGGGACGCCGTTCCGGGGAGGAACCTTGACCGACCACCGCGACCCGCACGCCTTCATCGCCGGACTGCCCAAGGCCGAACTGCACGTCCACCACGTCGGCTCCGCCTCCCCGCGCATCGTCTCGGAACTGGCCGCCCGTCACCCCGACTCCCAGGTCCCCACCGACCCGGAGGCCCTCGCCGACTACTTCACGTTCACGGACTTCGCCCACTTCATCGACGTGTACCTGTCGGTGGTCGACCTCATCCGCACCCCGGAGGACGTCCGGCTGCTGACGTACGAGGTGGCCCGGGACATGGCCCGCCAGCAGGTGCGCTACGCGGAGCTGACCATCACCCCGTTCTCGTCGACCCGGCGCGGGATCGACGAGCGGGCGTTCATGGACGCGATCGAGGACGCCCGCAAGGCGGCCGAGGCGGAGTTCGGGACCGTGCTGCGCTGGTGCTTCGACATTCCCGGCGAGGCGGGTCTGGAGGCGGCCGAGGAGACCGTACGGCTCGCCACCGACGACCGGCTGCGCCCGGAGGGGCTGGTCTCGTTCGGGCTCGGCGGACCCGAAATCGGCGTCCCCCGCCCGCAGTTCAAGCCGTACTTCGACCGGGCGATCGCCGCGGGCCTGCGCTCCGTGCCGCACGCCGGCGAGACCACCGGGCCCGAGACGGTGTGGGACGCGCTGAACTTCCTCGGGGCCGAGCGCGTCGGGCACGGCACCAGCTCCGCGCGCGATCCCCGGCTGCTCGCGCACCTGGCCGAGCACCGCATCGCCCTGGAGGTCTGCCCGACCTCCAACATCGCGACCCGCGCGGTCCGCACCCTGGACGAGCATCCGATCAGGGAGTTCACCCGGGCCGGCGTCCTGGTCACCGTCAACTCCGACGACCCTCCGATGTTCGGCACCGATCTCAACAACGAGTACGCGGTCGCCGCGCGCCTCCTCGACCTGGACGAGCGGGGCATCGCCGCCCTCGCCCGGAACGCCGTGGAGGCCTCCTTCCTCGACCCCGCGGGCAAGGCCCGACTCGGCGAGGAGATCGACACGTACACCTCGGCGTGGCTCGCGCCGTGACACCGAGCACAATGGGCTCATGCAGAACGTGACCGCCGTGGCCCACCGCGGCGACCCCTACCGCGTCCGGGAGAACACCACCGCCTCGCTGCGTTCCGCGCTCCGACTGGGCGCGGACGCGGTCGAGATCGACGTACGGCTGACCAGGGACGGTGTGCCCGTCGTGCTGCACGACGAGACGCTGAGCCGACTGTGGGGGCACGACCGGCCGTTGCGGTCGCTCTCCGCCGACGAGGTGCGCGGGCTCACCGAGGGCGGGGTGCCGACGCTCGCGGAGGCGCTGGCCGCGACCGACGGCGCGCGGGTCATGGTCGACCTGCCGGGTTCGCCGGACGCGCGCGCGGTCCGGCGGATCGTGGACGTGATCCGTGAGTGCGGGGCGGCGGAGCGGGTGTTCTACACCGCGGGTGCCGTGGCGATGCTGGGGGTGCGCGCGGCCGATCCGTCCGCCGAGATCGCGCTGACCTGGACGAGTCTGGCGCCCCCGCGGCCGACGCTGCTCGACGCGGTGCGCCCGCGCTGGCTCAACTACCGCTTCACGCTGGCCGACCGCGACCTCACCGCGTGGGTCCACCGCGGCGGCCGCCTCGTGTCGGTGTGGACACCGGACACCCGGCGCTCGATGCGCCGGCTGCTCGACCTGGGCGTCGACTCGATCACCACCAACCGGGTCGACGTGCTGTGCGGGCTGCGCCGGGGCTGAGCCCGGCGGTCACCGGGGGCGCACCAGCCGGACCTCGTCGACGCCGAGGAGGCCCAACAGCGGGACCTTTCCCACCTGTTGGCGCGGGTCGACGACGAGTCCGGCCGTGCGCACCCGGTCCAGCAGCAGTTCGGCGAGCGGCATGACCATGTGCCGTCCCCAGCAGCGCTCCGAGGAGTGGCCGAAGGGGAGGTAGCCGGGGGCGGTGTCGGGGTCGAGGTCGTTCCAGCGCTCGGGGCGGAACTCCTCCGGCGCCTCCCACAGGGCGGGGTCGCGGTGGGAGAGCAGCGGGAGGAGCAGGATGTCGTCCCGCGCGCCGATCCGGTCGTCGATCCGCGGGTACTCGGGTGAGGCGTTGCGCAGGATGTTCCACGAGGGCGGCAGCAGTCGCAGGGACTCGTGGATGAGGTGGCTGTTGGGGGTGGCGTCGTCGAACGGCGCGCCCAGCCACAGGGCGTTGGCGACGAGTGTCGAGATGGTGAAGCAGACCGGGGCCGCCGCCCGGCGGTAGACGCCCATCGCGTACCGGCGGTCGTGGTAGCCGGTGGCCTCGGCGGCCCGCGCGGCCAGTCCGGTCAGCCGCTCGTCCGGCCGGGGCCAGCCGGGCAGGGCGGCGCCCAGCGCGATCACCGACCAGGTGAGCTTGGTGGTCAGTTCGAGGTTGCGGCTCATCAACATCCGCAACCGGTAAGGGTCCTGACCGAGGATCAGGTCACGGAGGAAGAGGTGCCCGGTGAGCGGCCAGGGGCCGGTCAGGTCCACGTCGTCGGGCAGCGGGCGACGGAGCGCCTCGCGGACGTCGGCGCCGACGGTGCGGATCACCGACGCGCCCTCGGTGCGCGAGATGGAGCGTCCGTGCAGTGGTTTGAAGGTGGGGCGTTCGGTCTCCGTGGCGCGCCGGGCGGCGAGGATCCGGTCGGTGGCCTCGACTCCGGCGACTCCGACGGTGTCGGGTTCGAGCCGGAAGACGTCCTGGCCGAGGTGGTCCCGCAGAAGTGCGGCCAGCCGGGGCGCGAACACGGTGGTGCGGGTGCGCGGCGGTGACGACAGGGACATCGGGGCCTCCGGGAGGGGCGGACTGCGCCGGGGCCCCCGTCGCGAACGGGACAACGTTGTCGCGGCGGGGGCGGAGAGCGGCCGGGTCAGTACCAGAGGTACCAGGCCTTCGACTTCAGGCTCTGGCGGGCCGAGACCTTGTTACGGATGGCGAAGAGAAGCTTCATCACTGCACCTCCTCTCAGGTGGGAAGAGTCTCCGCTGCTTGGCAGGGCGCGGTCAAGACCCACTTCTTTCCGTGACCGCGCGCGTCCCGTAAGGGAGACGCCCGAGCAAAACCCCTACGCCGTACGGGAGTTGCTCCGGGCGGCACCAGGGGCGGACGCCCTCCTCGCCGACGATCCGCGGACGGCCGTACCCGACGAGGCTGATCACCGACAGCCGACGCAGATCTCAGGAGCAGCCGATGCGCGCACGTCCCCGTACCACCGTCCTCACCGCCGCCCTCGTCCTCGCACTCGCCGCCGGACCGCTGGCCGTACCCGCGCTCGCGGCGGACGCGCCCGGACCGGCCGCCGTGGCGGGTACGACGGCCGGACCCGACGCGGAGGCGCTGCGGGCCGCGCTCGCCGGGCTGCCGGACGCGGACGCGACGGCCGCGCTCGTCCGGGTGGGCGGCACCGACGGCAACTGGCGCGGCAGCGCGGGCGTGCACGATCTGCGGAGCGGGGCCGCGGCGGACCCGGACGCCCGCTTCCGGGCCGGTTCGACGACGAAGGTGGTGACGGCGGCGACCGTGCTGCGGCTCGCGGCCCAGGGCAGGATCGACCTCGACACACCCGTCCAGCACTATCTGCCGGGGCTGCTCGGCACCGCGTTCGAGCCCGTCTCCGTGCGGCGGTTGCTGAACCACACCAGCGGCATCCAGGCCGGTGACGGGTTCGGGGACGCCTTCGAGGACCAGTACGCGCACCGCTTCGACACCCTCGCGCCGCGGCAGCTGGTGGCGTCGGCGGTGGCGAAGGGCCCCGAGTTCCGGCCGGGTGCGAAGCAGGACTACCTGAACATCAACTACACCGTCCTCGGCCTGCTGATCGAGAAGGTGACGGGCCACTCGTACGCCTCCGAGGCCACCCGGCTCGTGCTGCGCCCGGCCGGAATGCGGGACACGTACTTCCCCGGCAGCGACCCCTACCTCCGCGGCCCGCACAACCACGGCTACCAGGCGGTCCAACGGGCCGACGGCACAACGGAGTTCGTGGATGTCACCGACTGGAACCAGACCGACCGCTGGGCTGCGGGCGACATGATCTCGACCACCGCCGACCTGGAGCGGCTGATCACAGCGCTCTTCCGGGGCCGGATCGTGCCCGCACCACAACTGCGCGAGATGTTCACGGTCCCGGCCGGCATCGAGGGCGCCACTTACAGCGCCGGTCTCCAGCGTTTCGAGTACGGCGGCAGGGTGTACTGGAGCAAGTCCGGTGCCCGGTACGGCTACAGCACGGTGGTCGCCGCCACCCGCGACCTCAGCCGCACCCTCGTCTACTCGGTCGGCTCGACGGACGCGAAGGGCGAGTCGATGAACACGGTCGCTGAGCGCATCGTACTGGCGGCGCTCAAGTAACCGGCGCGGGTGGGCAGTTACGGGTTCGCGCTGCGGACGGCGGACCGAGTCGCCGATTGCGGGATCGGCGTCGGGACCGCCGAGGCCTTCCGGCCGCTGGTGGTCGCGCTGGTCGGGGGTGCGGCGGTACGCGGTTCGGCGGTGACACCCTGTGAGGCGCCGGTGGTCGGGCTCTGGAAGGGGCGGGTGACCGGGGAGCTGGGCCTGTCACTGGGAACGCGGCTGGGACTCCGGTCGGCCGGCGTCGACGGGACGGCCGAGGCGGGGCCGGTCACCGGCGGCGGGGCCATCGGGACCACCGGGGACGCCGGTCCCTCGTGGGCCGCCATCCGGAACGGCAGCACGGCGAGGGCGGCGACCGCGCAGGTCACGGCCGCTCCGGCCGCCGCGCGCCAGGCCCGGCGACGGGCGGCGCCGCGACGGATCGCCTCGTAGCGGCCGACGGGCGGCCCCAGATAGTCGGCGGCGGGCCGCAGGATGACGGCGAGCGGGTCGTCGGGACCGAGCCCCGGCCCGTCGTACGCGCCGTCTCCCCAGTACGCGCCGTCCCCGCGGAACTCCCCGTGCTGCCCGGCGTCTTCGTCGTCCCCGTCAAAGCGTGTGGTCAAGGCTTCTCCTCAGATGGGCGCGGAGCAGTTCGCGGGCCGCGTGGAGATCGGCCTTGACGGTTCCTTCCTTGCGCCCGGTCAGCGCGGACACCTCCCGTATCGGCATGTCGGCGTAGTAGTGCAGCAGGATGGGGACACGCAGTCGTTCGGGCAGCGACTGCACGAGCAGCCGTACGGACGGATCGGTCTGTTCGGCCGGCGGCCGGAGCGCCTCCTCGGTGGTGGCGCGGCGTACGGCCCGGCGTTCGCGCTCCATTCTGCGCCAGTGGTCCCGGACCAGGTTGGCCGCCGTGACGTAGAGGAATCCCCGGGGCTCCGCCACGGCAGTCCAGCGGGCCCAGAGCCGGGTGAACGCCTCGGAGGCGATCTCGTGGGCCGTCTCGTCGTCGTCGACGAGCCGGCGGCACCAGCCGGCGAGGCGCGGGTAGAGGGCGGCGAACAGCTCGGACGCGGCCTTCTCGCGGGACCGTTTCAACACTCTCCATGGTCGTGACAGCGTGCGCGCACCCGTGCCGGGCACTGGTGCGGCCGTGGGGAGAGACCCCGGACCGGCGGCGTACGTTCCGCCGGCCCGGGATCGTTACCGTGGCGGGTCAGGGTGTGGCGGAGCTCAGCGCGGCGAAGACGATCACGTTGTCGAGGTAGCCGTCACCGGTACGGGCACCGCCGCAGGTGATGAGCCGCAGCTCCGGCCGGTCGACGTCGCCGTAGACCTGCCGTGTCGGGAACTCCGATTTGGCGACCGTGCGCACGGCGGTGACGGTGAACCCGGCGGTCGAACCGTTCTCCAGACGGGTCTCGATCCGGTCGCCCTTGCGCAGGTCGGCGAGGTGGCGGAAGACGCCGTCCCCGTAGGAGCCGACCGTGACATGGCCGAGGATCACCGACGGGCCGGTGCGGCCGGGAGTCGGCGAGTTCTCGTACCAGCCCGCCTTGTCGTGCGCGGCGATCGGCGGCACCCGCACGGTGCCGTCGGAGGCGAGGCCCAGCCGGATGAGCGGGGTGTCGACGCCGATGGCCGGGACGCGCAGCGAGACCGGGACCGAACGCGCGAGGGCGTGCGGGGCCCGGGCGGTGGGCGACGCGGGCGGTGGCGTGCTCCTGGGGTGGGCGGCGGCGGGGGTCGTGGTGGCCTTCCCCGCGCAGCTCACGAGGAGCGAGGCCGTCGCCGCGGTGACGAAGGCCCGCCGGGAGAGCGAGGTCATGCCCCGGCCGCCCTCCGACGCCGTACGACGACGAGGGCGCCGCCGGCCAGCACCACCGCGCCGGCGGCGCCGCCGATCAGCTGTTCGGTGGAGTCGGACCGGTTCGACGCCGGCGCCACACCGGTGTCGGGCGCACCACTCGGTACGGTGGCGACCTGGCCCGGCGCCTTGGTCGCGCGCCCGGTGGACGGGACGGTCGACGCCTTGGTCCCGTCGCTCGGCGCCTGGGTCGCGTCGCTCGGCGCCGGGGTCGCGGCCCGCGTGGACGGGACCGCCGACGGGGAAGCCCCGTCGGCGAAGGCGGGCACGGCGCTCGCCAGCAGGGCGGTACCCGCAAGTGCCAACGCACTCAAGACAGTTCGGCGCATGAATCGCTCTCTCTCATCGGCCGGTCCGCGGGTGACGCAGCGGACCGGGGTGGAAATCGAGAGGAGAGACGACGGGGGCCGGGGGCGGGTTGTAAAGAGCGGGCAAAGTCCAAATGGGCCGACCCGCTCGGCCCGTCAGCCACAGCGGCGGAGGTCACACCCTCTTGCACGTCCGCTTCTGATGATCCGTGCGGTGAAGCATCCAGAGCACCACGTCACAGACCCGCAGCACACTGACGCTCCCGGACAGGTCGGCTGCCTGCCGCAGGGTCACCAACGCGCGGTGCACCGCCCGGTCGTCAGCACGCAGCGCGGTACGCAGGCCGAGCCAGAAGGACTCCGGCCCGCCCAGGACGCACCGAACGACCTGGTCGTAGACGGGCAGCAACCTCGGGCGCTTGCGGGCCAGGAGCTTGCCGGCGGTGACCCACCCGATTCCGGGCTGCCCGCGCAGGAGGCGCCAGGCTTCGTGGGCCGGTGATCCGTCAGCCAGGTCACGGACTTCGGCCTCGACCATGTCGAGGCCGCGAGGAATGCCGCTCAGCAGTTCGCTGAGCCGGACGCCCAGGTCGCCCTCCAGAACGTCGAGGGCGACTCGCGCGGGGACCCTCACCGACAGGGTCTGTACGGCGATCAGGTCATCGGCGGTCATCACGTTCGCGACGGCCGGACGGTCGCCCCCGCCCGCCAGTTGCTCGAAACGGCTCCCCGTGAAGGGCGCCGCTTGGCCCAGCGGACCAGTGCCGAAGTAGGAGCGGAGGTGGAGCACAGCCTGGTCGGAGGCGATGAGGCTGTTCAACCGGTGACTCAGCGGCTGCTGGGGGACCGCCCCCGTGGTCGGGTTCACCGGTGGAGCCAGGCGGAGAAGGCGTCGACGAGGCCGGCGTAGAACCGCTCGTCCGGTACCGATCCCGGGTTCTTGCCGGCGTCGTAGAAGGCGACGTTGGTGAAGGTGGCGGAGGTGGAGGCGTTCAGGTTCTTGTAGAACGCCAGCTTGCCGCGTCCGAATCCGACGAACAGCCAGAAGACGCCGAGGGAGGCGGTGTTCTGCAGCAGTGCGCGGACCTCGGCCTTGTCCCAGGGTTCGTCTCCGACCTGGTTCACGATGAAGGCGGGGTCGGTGGCCCCGGATTCCTGGTAGTGGCTGACCGCGCGACGCATCGCTTCGGCCACGTTGCCCGATCCCCAGTCGACCTGGGTGTGCAACTGCCCTATTCGGCCTCGGTAGTTGTCCAGCCGGATCTCCTCCAGGAACGGCTCTTCCCCACTGGAGAAGAGCACCGGCACGGTGCCGTCGTCGTCGAGGTTGGCCGACAGGGCCAGGACGCGCTCGGCGAACGCCTGTACCGCGAAGGAGCCGTACAACTCCTCCATGCTCCAGTCGTGATCCAGGATCAGGTACACGGCGGTCCCGATAGCCGCGATGACCTCACCGAGGGAGGAGCCGGCCACCGGCCTCGCTCACAACCCCACGATCCGGTTCCAGCGGCGGGCGAACTCCACCCGTTCCATGGCGGTGATGTCGCGGGCGATCGCCAGGCGGCCTCGCATGGTGGCGTCGGGGAAGATCAGAGGGTTCTCGGCCAGGGCGGCGGTCTCCTTGTCCCTGGAGTCGGCGAGGACGGACTGGGCGGCCGGGACGGGGCAGACGTAGTTCACCCAGGCGGCGAGGGCGGCGGCGACCTCGGGCTCGTAGTAGTAGTCGACGAGTTCCTCCGCGTTGGCCTTGTGCGCGGCCAGGTCGGGGATCATCAGGGAGTCCGACCACAGCTCCGCGCCCTCCTCGGGGACGACGAAGCGGATGTCGGGGTTGTCGGCGGCCAGTTGGATGACGTCGCCCGAGTACGCCTGGCAGGCGAGGACGTCACCGCTGACCAGGTCCTTGGTGTAGTCGTTGCCGGTGAAGCGGCGGATCTGGCCGTCGTGCACCCGCTTCTCGACCTGGTCGCACACCCGGTGGAAGTCGGCCGCCGTCCACCGGGTGATGTCGACGCCGTCGCCCTGCATCAGCAGCGCGAACGCCTCGTCGAGGCCGGAGAGCAGCGTCACCCGTCCCTTGAGGTCGGCCGACCACAGGTCGGAGACGTGGCGGAGTTCGCGGCCCAGCCTGCGGCGGTCGTAGGCGATGCCGGTGATGCCCGACTGCCACGGCACGGTGGAGCGGCGGCCCGGGTCGAAGGCGGGCGAACGGAGCAGCGGGTCAAGGTACTTGGCGACGTTGGGCTGACGGGCGCGGTCCATTCTCTGCACCCAGCCCAGGCGTACGAACCGCGCGCACATCCAGTCGCTGACGACGATGAGGTCGCGGCCCGTCCGCTGGTGGTTCATGAGCGAGGGGCTGATCTTGCCGAAGAACTCGTCGTTGTCGTTGATCTCCTCGCTGTAGCCGACGGAGATCCCGGTGCGCTTCTCGAAGGCGGCGAGGGTGGGCCGCTCCGTCGCGTCCTCGTCGTCGGTGTCGATGTAGAGCGGCCAGTTGGCCCACGTCAGCCGCTTGTCACCGGCGGAGCGGTCGACGCCCGCGCGGTCGCCGGGCCGCACGTACGCGGCGGGCACCCCGCAGCCGGTCAGGGCGCCCAGGGCGGTGGTGCCGCCCAGCGCGCGGAGCAGCGAACGGCGGGAGAACGGGGGCGTCCTGGAGGTCTGGGGCACGTGGGCAGCATGACCCGCCGGTCTGTGCGCGGACAATCGACGGTGCGTCGAGCGGCGGTCGGCGTGGGCGACATCCTGTCGAGCACCGGGCGGAGGGGCGCCGGGGAACGGACGTCTCCGACGGGGTCGGGAGACGGCGCGGCCCCGGACGGGTTCAACTCCCGTTCGGGGCCGCGTTGTTCAGTGCGCTGGGCGCCGTGCGCCTAGGCGTCGAGCGACGTCATCACGTGCTTGATCCGGGTGTAGTCGTCGAAGCCGTACGCCGACAGGTCCTTGCCGTAGCCGGACTTCTTGAAGCCGCCGTGCGGCATCTCGGCGACCAGCGGGATGTGGGTGTTGATCCAGACGCAGCCGAAGTCCAGCGCCCGGGACAGCCGCATCGCCCGGCCGTGGTCCTTCGTCCACACCGAGGAGGCGAGGGCGTAGTCGACGCCGTTGGCCCACTCGACCGCCTGGGCCTCGTCGGTGAAGGACTGCACGGTGATGACCGGCCCGAACACCTCGTTCTGGATGATCTCGTCGTCCTGCCGGAGACCCGAGACGACGGTCGGGGCGTAGAAGTAGCCCTTCTCGCCGACCCGGTGGCCGCCGGCCTCCACCTTCGCGTGGGCGGGCAGCCGCTCGATGAAGCCGGTCACCTGGCGCAGCTGGTCGGCGTTGTTGAGGGGACCGTAGAGCACGTCCTCGTCGTCGGGCTGCCCGGTCTTCGTCTCCGCCGCGGCCTTCGCCAGCGCGGCCACGAACTCGTCGTGGATCGACTCCTGCACCAGGACCCGGGTGGCGGCCGTACAGTCCTGGCCGGCGTTGAAGAAGCCCGCCACGGAGATGTCCTCGACGGCCTTGGCGATGGCCGCGCTGTCGAGGTCCTCGAAGACGACGACCGGGGCCTTGCCGCCCAGCTCCAGGTGGACCCGCTTGAGGTCCTTGGAGGCGGACTCGGCGACCGACATGCCCGCCCGCACCGAGCCGGTGATGGAGGCCATGGCCGGCGTCGGGTGCTCCACCATCGCGCGGCCGGTGTCACGGTCGCCGCAGATGACGTTGAAGACGCCCTTGGGGAGGATCCCGCCGATGATGTCGGCGATCAGGACCGTGGAGGCGGGGGTGGTGTCCGACGGCTTGAGGACGACGGTGTTGCCGGCCGCGAGAGCGGGCGCGAACTTCCACACGGCCATCATCATCGGGTAGTTCCAGGGGGCGACCTGCGCGCAGACACCGATCGGCTCGCGGCGGACGAACGAGGTCAGGCCCTCCATGTACTCGCCGGCCGAGCGGCCTTCGAGCATCCGGGCGGCGCCCGCGAAGAAGCGGATCTGGTCGACCATCGGCGGGATCTCCTCCGACCGGGTCAGCCCGATCGGCTTGCCGGTGTTCTCCACCTCGGCGGCGATCAGTTCCTCCGCGCGCTCCTCGAACGCGTCCGCGATCTTCAGCAGGGCGCGCTGCCGCTCGGCGGGTGTGCTGTCGCGCCAGGCGGGGAAGGCCGCCGCGGCGGCCGCCATCGCGGCGTCCACGTCCGCCGCCCCCGACAGCGGAGCGGTCGCGTACGCCTCGCCCGTCGCGGGGTTGACCACCTCGGTGGTCCGTCCGTCGGCGGCGTCCCGGAACTCACCGGCGACGTAGTTCCGTAGTGTGCGCAGCCCACGCAGCTCGGTGCTCACTGCCGGCCTCCTGTCGGGGTAGGAAATGTCCAGTCGTCCAGTTACTGAGACAGTCCACCCTAATCGCCCGGCCCGCGTTTTCAACACCCCCACTGCCGCCAATCCTGCGAAATCCGCAAGTCTCGACCACGGAAACAACGAATTTCATTGAACCGGCCTTGCGAAACCGTCGAGACCTCGGGCACAGTGAGGCGGTGGCCAGTCGAAGCGCAGACCAGAAGGACTCCCGCGAGTCCAGGAACGGCGGTCCTCACCTGGACGCCGTCTCCCTCGCCATCATCGAGCAGCTCCAGGAGGACGGCCGCCGGCCGTACGCCGCGATCGGCAAGGCCGTCGGGCTCTCCGAGGCGGCCGTGCGCCAGCGCGTGCAGAAGCTGCTCGACCAGGGCGTGATGCAGATCGTCGCCGTCACGGACCCGCTCACCGTGGGCTTCCGCCGGCAGGCGATGGTCGGGGTCAACGTCGAGGGCGACGTCGAGTCCGTGGCCGACGCCCTGACCGCCATGCCGGAGGTCGAGTACGTGGTGATGACCGCGGGCTCGTTCGACCTGCTCGCCGAGATCGTCTGCGAGGACGACGACCATCTGCTGGACGTCATCAACGGACGTGTCCGCGCGCTGCCCGGCGTGCGCTCCACCGAGAGCTTCGTCTACCTGAAGCTCAAGAAACAGACCTACATGTGGGGAACCCGATAACCGTGAGCAAGGACCTCAGCCGCACCGCGTACGACCACCTGTGGATGCACTTCACCCGCATGTCCTCGTACGAGAACGCGCCCGTTCCCACCATCGTGCGTGGTGAGGGCACCTACATCTACGACGACAAGGGCCGGCGCTACCTCGACGGTCTCGCGGGGCTGTTCGTGGTCCAGGCCGGCCACGGCCGCGCGGAGCTGGCCGAGACCGCCGCCAAGCAGGCGCGGGAGCTGGCGTTCTTCCCCATCTGGTCGTACGCCCACCCGAAGGCCGTCGAACTGGCGGAGCGGCTGGCCGACTACGCCCCCGGCGATCTGAACAAGGTCTTCTTCACCACCGGCGGCGGCGAGGCGGTCGAGACCGCCTGGAAGCTCGCCAAGCAGTACTTCAAGCTGGTCGGCAAGCCCACCAAGTACAAGGTGATCTCCCGCGCGGTGGCCTACCACGGCACCCCGCAGGGCGCCCTGTCCATCACCGGTCTGCCGGCCCTCAAGGCGCCCTTCGAGCCGCTCGTCCCGGGCGCGCACAAGGTCCCCAACACCAACATCTACCGCGCCCCGATATACGGCGACGACCCGGAGGCCTTCGGCCGCTGGGCCGCCGACCAGATCGAGCAGGAGATCCTCTTCGAGGGCCCGGAGACGGTCGCCGCGGTCTTCCTGGAGCCGGTGCAGAACGCCGGCGGCTGCTTCCCGCCGCCGCCCGGCTACTTCCGGCGGGTGCGCGAGATCTGCGACCAGTACGACGTGCTGCTCGTCTCGGACGAGGTCATCTGCGCCTTCGGCCGCCTGGGCACGATGTTCGCCTGCGACAAGTTCGACTACGTCCCGGACATGATCACCTGCGCCAAGGGCATGACCTCGGGCTACTCCCCGATCGGCGCCTGCATCATCTCCGACCGCCTGGCCGAGCCGTTCTACCAGGGCGACAACACCTTCCTGCACGGCTACACCTTCGGCGGCCACCCGGTCTCCGCGGCGGTCGGCCTCGCCAACCTCGACCTCTTCGAGCGCGAGAACCTCAACCAGCACGTGCTGGACAACGAGGGCGCCTTCCGCGCCACCCTGGAGAAGCTGAACGACCTGCCGATCGTCGGCGACGTCCGCGGCAACGGCTTCTTCTACGGCATCGAGCTGGTCAAGGACAAGGCGACCAAGGAGTCCTTCAACGAGGAGGAGACCGAGCGCGTCCTGTACGGCTTCCTCTCCAAGGCCCTCTTCGACAACGGCCTGTACTGCCGTGCCGACGACCGCGGCGACCCGGTCGTCCAGCTCGCCCCGCCGCTCATCTCCAACCAGGAGACCTTCGACGAGATCGAGCAGATCCTGCGCGCGACCCTGACCGAGGCGTGGACCAAGCTCTGATCCGCACACCTCCGATCAGCTGATCAACACCGGCCCCGGTACCGCCCGTTCGAGTGAGAAACGGCGGACCGGGGCCGTGTGCTGTCCGGGCCCCCCGCGCCACCTGCCTAGCGTGCCAGTGACCGATCGGCCCTGCCTTCGTTCCCCCGCACGGGGGATGTGGCACGGGAAAACGGATCTGAACGAGGTGTACGCCCATGGTGGCCCCGCCGGACAACGACGTGCTCTGGGCACGCGCCCTGCACTTCCAGCACCACGACGGCTCGCCCGCGCTCAGCGGCGTCTCGCTCGGCGTCCGGGAGGGCGAGATCCTCGCCGTCAGCGGCCCGCGCGGCAGCGGCAAGACGACGCTCCTGCGGTGCCTGTCGGGCCTGGTGCGGCCGGGCAGCGGTGAGGTCTGGTTCAACAGCTCGCCCGTGCACACCATGGGCCCGCTCGCCCGGGAACGGCTGCGCCGCGACCGCTTCGGCTGGATCGACCCGGCCCCGGTGCTCGTCCCCGAGCTCAACGCCTGGGAGAACGCGGCCCTCCCCCTGATGCTGCGCGGCACCGGCCGGCGGCGCGCCAAGATCGCCGCCCTGGAGTGGCTGGACCGCCTCGACGTCGGCGAGCACGCCCGGCGACGGCCGCACGAACTGCGCCAGGCGGACCGCCAGCGCGTCTCGATCGCCCGGGCGCTGGCCCCGGCCCCCACGGTTCTCTTCGCCGACGAACCGACCGCGCCGCTGTACCGCGCCGACCGCGCGCACGTGCTGCGCACCCTCACCACGGCGGCCCGCTCGCACGGCATCACCGTGGTGCTGGCCACCCACGAGGCGGAGACCGCGGCCGTCGCCGACCGCACGGTGACCCTGCGCGACGGACGGCGCGTCAACACCGTGCACCTGCCTCCGGCCGACGAGACGGAAGGCCGGGCCGCGTGCTCGCTCTCCGTCTGACCCGGCGCTCGCGCCCCGCCGTCCAACTGCGCCGGCTCCTGGTCGCGACGGCGTCGGCGGGCACGGGTTTCCTGCTGCTGTGCGCCCTCGCCTACGCCATCGGCCACCCGGACCACTCCGGCGCCGCGCTCCTGCGGCTCGCCTGGTGCGCGACACCGCTGGCCGCCACGGTCCACTTCGCGGTGGCGGTCGCCCGCACCGACCCGTCGACGAAACCCCGCCCGGGCCTCTCCGCGATCGGCCTGGGCCCGGGCCGCCTGATGGCGGTCTCGGCCACCACCACGGCCCTGTCCTGCCTGCTCGGCTCGGCGCTCGCCCTGCTCGTCTTCCTCCACCTCCGAGGCGACCTGACGGGCATGCCGTTCGACGGAGCGGCGGCCGGCTTCCTGATGGCCGCCGCTCCCCTGCCGCTGCCCGCCACGCTGACCCTGCTGGCGGTCGTACCGGCGGTCGCGTCGGCGGCGGTCGCCCTGGACCTGCGCCCCAAGGACGCCGGGCGCCCGGCGAAGGCGGGCCCGCGCGGGTACGGCCGTTTCGGCGCCTACGGCAGGCCCGGCGGCCGGGAGACCTTCGGGGCGTACGGCAGGTTCGGCGCGCGTCTGCGCCCAGGCCGGAGCTCGACCGCGGACCCCGCGCCGCAGCCCGTCGCCGAGCCCGCCCCCGACCCGGACCCGGCCCGTCCGCCGGCCCCGCGCGCGGTCCCCAAGGGCCTGCCCTGGGGCGTGGCCGTGCTCGCGGCGGGCCTCGCCGTGGAGGCGTACGCGAACCGCGCGGCGGACACCGACGGGCTCTCCATGCCCGGTGGGCACGCCGGCGGCCCGGCGGGTGTCCTCGCGGGCTGGGTGCTGACCGCACTCGGCCTCGCCCTGGCGGGCCCCGGCCTCACCCACCTGTGCGGCCGGCTCCTGCAGTCCGTGCGCCCGGGCGCCGTGCGGCTGCTGGCGGGCCGGGTCCTCATGGAGGAGGCGTCCCGCATCGGCCGCCCGCTCGGCGTGGTCTGCGCGGTCGCGTCCGGGGCCTACGCGATGACCGCGCTCTACGACACCGACGCCCCCTCTCTCGGCCCGCTGACCACCTTCGGCACGCTCCTGGTGGCCGGCTGCGCGGTGGCCACCCTGCTGACGGCCGCCGTCGAGGCCAAGCAGGCCCGCGCCGGCACCACCGCCGCCCTCCTGCGACTCGGCGCCCCCACCACCATGCTGCGCACGGCCGCCGCTCTCCGCGCGGGCGCCCTCCTCGCCCTCTTCGTCCCCCTCACCGCGGTCATCGCCGAACTGGCGGCACTCCCGCTGTCCCACCGCTGACCACCGCACCGGTCCGGCCCGCCCGGCAGCCAATGTCCGTATCACGCACCGGACTTGGGGTGCACGAGCGAAGCCGGCGGCGCCCGCCGGACCGATCACGCCCGACCATCCGCCGGGCGGACCGCAGCCGTTGGGACGGCGGTCCTGGTGCTGTGGCCGGGAGGGTTTGCCGGAAAGCTCGCGGCGTCCGGTGCTGGGGGCACCTCCCACGCCCTTCAGGCAGTGGGGGAGCATCGCAAGGCGGAGCATTGCCCGCGTACTGGATGTACTCGGGTGATGCGACAACGCGGCGTGAGGGTCCCCCCGGCCGAAGGCTGGGGGAGTGCCGTGCCGGGCGTCGCGAGCCGGTGAACCCTCCCGGTCACAGCACTAGCATGGGCGGGTGGATCACACACCTGCCCAGCCTCCGCATCCCGCCCACGACCGCGAGATCGAGTCGCTCGCCGAGTTCGACCAGGTCGTCGCCGAGCGCGGCTCGCTCGCCCAATTCCGCATACAAGCGGTCGACTTGACGGGCCGTTCAGCCGCTCTGCGCGCCGTGCCCGCCGCCGGCGCGGTCTTCCTCGGCTGCCTGATGGAGCCCGAGACCGCCGACCGGGTCCGCGCCTCGGGCGCCCTGGTCTTCCCGCCCATACCCGGCCTGCCCTTCGACCCCTACCGGGGTGCCGTCTACACGCCGGACGAGCTGTTCGAGGCGCTCGGCGAGGGGTACGAGGCGACTCCGGACGCCCTCGCCTACGCCTGGTTCCAGCGCACCAAGGCCGACGGGGACGTCTTCGCCTCCATGCTGCGCGCCGTCCACGACGACGCCGTCTCGGACGCGCTCGACGAACTCCTCGCGGGCGCACGGGTGGTGGGCGTCATGGGCGGCCACGCGATGGCGCGCGGGACCGAGGCGTACGCCGGTGCCGCGCGGCTCGGCCGCCGACTCGCCCGGGACGGCTTCACGGTGGCCACCGGCGGCGGACCGGGCGCGATGGAGGCGGCCAACCTGGGCGCCTACGCCGCCCCCTTCGACGACGCGATGCTCGACGAGGCCCTCCAACTCCTGGCCGCCGCACCGTCGTTCACGCCGTCGATCACCGCCTGGGCGCGGGCCGCCTTCGAGGTCCGTGACCGCTGGCCCGGCGGCGGCCCCTCGGTCGGCATCCCGACCTGGTTCTACGGCCACGAGCCGCCCAACGCCTTCGCGGCACACATCGCCAAGTACTTCGCCAACGCCACTCGCGAGGACGGCCTGTTGGCCCGCTCCAACGCCGGCGTGGTCTTCCTGCCGGGCGCCGCCGGCACCGTACAGGAGATCTTCGACAACGCGACGCCCAACTACTACGAGTCGCGGGGCGAACCCACGCCGATGGTCCTCGTCGACGTGCGGCACTGGACCGAACGGCTGCCCGCGTGGCCCCTTCTTCAGGCGCTCGCCCGGGAGCGGTCAATGGAGTCCCGAATCACCCTCGTTGACCGTATCGAGCACGCTCCGGACGCACTGAAACGTTCCGCTGGTTAATAAGCAGGCAAAGGCAACGGCCGTGACGCGCATATTCATTGACACTGCTTACGGCGCGCTTATAGACCTGTGAGACGCCTGGGGGTGGTGGTGCCTCGCCTCGACGTCGCCCCATCTCCCCCTGAACCCCCCTCAGTTACATCCCGTGAAGGGCAAACGTGTCCATATCTCGACGTTCCGCACGTTCTCTGCGTGTCCTCGGTGTCGCCTCCGCCTCGGTCGCGCTGGCGCTCGGAGTCGCGGGCAACGCGCTCGCCTGCAACATCAGCGAGTTCTCCGCCGAAGCCACCTGCGACGGCTCCAACGGTGTCATCACCGTCACCGACAAGGACGCCTCGGCCACCTCGGCCACCGTCACGGTGTTCCTGGAGAACAACGGCGCCGACGTCAAGCAGATCGGCGAGGCCCAGACCGTCAAGGGCTCCCGCGAGGGCGTGACCGTCAGCTTCAGCGAGGACTGGCAGCCGAACGCCGTCTACCGCGTCCACGTCAAGGCCGGCAATGTGGTCGACAAGGACATCTCGCCGAACCTGACCACGCCGTCCAAGGCCTGCCAGAGCGAGACGCCCACCCCGACTCCGACCGAGGCCTCCCCGACGCCGTCGCAGACCGCCACGGCGCCGGCCGACTCCGCCACCCCGGCCCCCTCCGCCACCAAGAGCAGCACCGCTCCCGCGGAGGCGGCCAGCAACGCCCCGTCCCCGGCCACCGGTGACTCCAACCTCGCCGAGACCGGTGCCAACTCCAACACCGGCCTGATCGCCGGTGCCGCGGGCGCCCTGGTCGTCGTCGGCGCCGGAGCCGTCTTCTTCGGCATGCGCCGCCGTGGGGCCAACAGCGGTCGCTGACCGCCCGACACCCGCACCGGTACGGCCCGTTCCCGCTTGCGGGGGCGGGCCGTACGCGTGCCGTCAGCCGAGCACGACGACCTCGGCCGCGTCGAACTCCACCCCGACCACGTCCCCGGTCTCCGGCGCCTCCCGCAGCGCGCACGCCGCCTCCAGCGGCGGCGCGTCCCCCGGCCGCAGCCGTACGGCGACATGGGTGCCCCGGAAGGTGCGGGCGGCCACCGTGCAGCGCAGGCCCTCGTCGGCGGCGACCAGACGTACCCCGGCGGGGCGTACCAGGAGGGTGCGGGCGCCCTGGGGAGCGTCCTCGGGGACCGGCACCTTGCCCCACGGCGTGTCGGCGACGGGTCCCGCGACGGTGGCCTCGACCACGTTGTCGAAGCCGAGGAAGCGGGCCACGAACGCGTCGGCCGGGTGCTGCCACACATCAAGTGGCGTACCGGACTGGGCGATCCGCCCGTCCCGCATCACCACGACCCGGTCGGCGAGCGCGAACGCCTCGCCCTGGTCGTGCGTGACCGCGAGCACGGTCGTGCCCAACCTGCCGAACAACTCCCGGAGTTCGACCACGAGCCGCTCCCGCAGCGACCGGTCGAGCTGCCCGAGCGGCTCGTCCAGCATCAGCAGCCGCGGCCGGGGGGCGAGGGCACGGGCCAGCGCCACCCGCTGCTGCTCACCCCCCGACAGCCCGGCCACGGCCCGTCCGGCCGCACCCGGCAGCCCGACCAGTTCCAGCAACTCCCGCACGCGGTCGTCCCGTTGAGCACGCGGCACCTGGTGCATACGCAGCCCGAAGGCGACGTTGCCCGCCACGTCGCGCTGCGGGAACAGCTGATGGTCCTGGAACATCAGCCCCACACCCCGCCTGTGCGGGGGCACCCCGGTCCGGTCCTGCCCGTCGAGCAACACCCGCCCGGCGTCCAGGGGTTGCAGCCCGGCCACCGCGCGCAGCAGCGTCGACTTGCCGCTGCCGCTGGGGCCGAGCACACAGACCGTCTCGTGCTCGGCGATCTCCAGGTCGACGCCGTCCAGCACGGGCCGCCCGCCGAACCGCACGGTCGCGCCCGCCACGCTCAGCAGCATCTAGAACTCCCCTGTCCGGTCGATGGGGTTCCCGCCGGCCGAGGCTGTCCGGGACTGGGGACCCAACCGCTCCAGGACCAGCAGGGCCACCGCGCACACCACCATCAGGATCGTCGAAAGGGCCATCGCCTGGCCGTAGTTGAGGTCCCCGGGCCGGGCCAGCAGGCGGGCCACCGCGACCGGCAGCGTCGGATTGTCGGGCCGCGCGATGAACACGGTCGCCCCGAACTCGCCCAGCGACACCGCGAACGCGAACCCGGCGGCGATCAGCAACGCCCGCCGCACCAGCGGCAGATCGACCTCGCGCCACACCCGCGAAGGCGACGCCCCCAGCACGGCGGCGGCCTCCCGGAGCCGTCCGTCCACCGCCCGCAGCACCGGCAGCATCGTCCGTACGACGAAGGGCACGCCGACCAGCGCCTGCGCGAGCGGCACCAGGATCCACGAACTCCGCAGCTCCAGCGGCGGCTTGTCGAGGGCGATCAGGAACCCGAAGCCCACGGTCACCGCCGACACCCCCAGCGGCAGCATCAGCAGCGCGTCGAACCCCCGCACCAGCCGGTCCGCGACGGGGGTGCCGGCGTTCTGGCGAAGCCGGGAAGGGGGGAGCCGGGTCAGGGCCGCGGCGGCGAGTCCGCCGATCACCACGGCGATGCCGGTGGCGGCGACCGCGTACTCCAGGGAGTTGCCGATCGCCGCGATCGGCGCGACCAGGAAGGTGCCGCCGTCGGCGCTGGTCAGCGCCCGGTAGTAGCGGAAGCCGGGGGCGTCGAGCGAGCGGGCGACGAGCACGGCCAACGGCAGCAGGAGCAGCACGGCGACGGAGACCAGGACCCCGCCCAGCAGCGCCCACTGGCCGGCCCCGCGCGGCCGTCGCGCCGTCCCCGCCGGATCGACCAGCCGCAGGACGCTCTCCCGCCGCCGTACCGTCCGGGCGTGTACGGCGAGGATCGCGCCGACCGCGACGAACTGCACGATCGTCAGCACGGCGGCCGTGGAGAGGTCGAAGAGCTCCGACGTCTGCCGGTAGATCTCCACCTCCAGGGTGGAGAACGTCGGTCCGCCCAGGATCTGCACCACACCGAACGAGGTGAAGGTGAAGAGGAACACCATCAGCGCGGCGGCTGCCACGGCCGGGGCGAGCGCCGGCAGCGTGACCCGCCGCCAGGCCCCCCACCGGGACGCGCCGAGCACCCGCGCGGCCTCCTCCTGACGCGGGTCGAGCTGCGCCCAGAGGCCGCCCACCGTCCGGACGACGACCGCGTAGTTGAAGAAGACGTGCGCGAGCAGGATGGCCCAGACGGTCGTGTCCAGCCGTACGCCCCACAGGTCGTCGAGGAGGCCGCCGCGGCCGACGAGCGCGAGGAAGGCCGTACCGACGACGACCGTCGGCAGCACGAAGGGGACCGTCACGGCGGCCCTCAGCACCTGCTTGCCCGGGAAGGCGAAGCGGGCGAAGACGTAGGCGCCCGGCAGCGCGACCAGCAGGGTGAGCGCGGTGGAGGCGAACGCCTGCCAGGTGGTGAACCAGAGCACGTGCCGGATGTCGGACCGGGCGAGCACGTCCCCGATCCGGCCGAGCCGCCAGACCCCGTCCGGGTGCAGGCCGCGCGCGACGATCGCGGCGACCGGGTAGGCGAAGAACACCGCGAAGAACGCGACGGGCCCGGCCATCAGCCCGAGCCGCACCGCGCTCCCCCGGCGGCGCCCGCGCCCGGCTACTTCAGTACGAGAGAGGTCCACGACTTGACCCACTGGTCACGGTTGGCGGCGATCTTCGACGGCGCCATGGTCTCGGGGTCCTTGGCCGCGGGACCGTACGCGGTGAACTCGGCCGGCACCTTGGCGCCCTCGACCACCGGGTAGACGAACATGTTGAGCGGCATGTCCTCCTGGAACTCTTTGGAGACCAGGAAGTCGATGAACGCCTTGCCGCCCTTGGTGTTGCCCGCGTTGCTCAGCAGCCCCGCGTACTCGGTCTGCCGGAAGCAGGTGCCCTGCGCGACGGCGGTGGGCGCGGTGGACGGCTTCGGGTCCGCGTAGACGACCTCGGCGGGCGGCGAGGAGGCGTAGGAGACGACGAGCGGCCGGTCGGCGCCCGCCTTCCTGCCGCCGGCGGAACCGGAGAACTCCTCGTCGTACGCCTGCTCCCAGCCGTCGACGACCTTCACGCCGTTCGCCCTGAGCTTCTTCCAGTACGCCTGCCAGCCGTCGTCGCCGTACTGGGCCGCGGTGCCCAGCAGGAAGCCGAGACCCGGCGAGGAGGTGGCCGCGTTCTCGGTGACGAGGAGGTTCTTGTACGCGGGCTCGGCGAGGTCGGCGAAGGAGCTCGGCGGGGCCAGCTTGTGCTTGCTGAAGTAGGCCTTGTCGTAGTTGACGCAGATGTCCCCGGTGTCGATCGGCGTGACCCGGTGCCGGCTCTGGTCTACGCGGTACTTCGGCAGGACCCGGTCGGCGCCCTTCGCGGCGTAGGACTGGAAGAGACCGTTGTCGAGCGCGCGGGAGAGGAGGGTGTTGTCGACGCCGAAGAAGACGTCGCCCTGGGGGTTGTCCTTGGTCAGGATCGCCTTGTTGACGGCCTGGCCGGCGTCGCCGTCCTTGAGGACCCTGACCGTGTAGCCGGACCGCTTCTCGAAGTCCTTGATCACGCTCTTCGACGCGGCCCACGAGTCGTGGCTGACGAGCGTGACGGTCTTGGAGTCCCCGCCGCTGCCGCCGCCGGACGAGCCGCACGCGGAGAGCGTGACGAGACCGAGCCCGAGGGCCGCGGCGAGGAACGTTCTGGCGGGCGTCCCGGCATGGCTTCTGTCGTGCACTGGATTCCTCCTGGATGACCAGGAAGAGACGCGGCCCTGCCCGGGGTCCTCGCGGAACCCGGGCAGGGCGCAACAGCTTGAGTGATGACCGAACTTCCTACCCAGAATGACCTGGGCGAGGTTCAGAGGGTCTGCGGTTCTCCCGCACTCTCAGCGCTGTGGCGCTCCCCTGTCGGAATATGAAGATGTACCTGCACCGGTCAGACTACCGCTCGGTCGCGGCGAGCTGACCGCAGGCGCCGTCGATCTCCTGGCCGCGGGTGTCCCGCACGGTCACCGGCACCCCGTGCGCCGCGATCGCCTCCACGAAGGCCTTCTCGTCCTCGGGGCGCGAGGCGGTCCACTTGGAACCCGGCGTCGGGTTCAGCGGGATCAGGTTGACGTGCACGGGCTTGCCCCTGAGGAGCCGCCCGAGCCGGTCACCGCGCCACGCCTGGTCGTTGATGTCACGGATCAGCGCGTACTCGATGGAGAGCCGGCGCCCGGACTTCGCCGCGTACTCCCAGCCCGCGTCGAGGACCTCGCGCACCTTCCACCGCGTGTTCACCGGGACCAGCGTGTCGCGCAGATCGTCGTCCGGGGCGTGCAGCGAGATCGCGAGCCGGCACTTGAAGCCCTCGTCGGCGAACCGGTGGATCGCCGGCACCAGTCCCACGGTCGAGACGGTGATCCCGCGCTGCGAGAGGCCCAGCCCGTCCGGCTCCGGGTCGGTGAGCGCGCGAACGGCGCCGACCACCCGCTTGTAGTTGGCGAGGGGCTCGCCCATCCCCATGAACACGATGTTGCTCAGCCGGGCCGGCCCGCCGGGAATCTCCCCGTCGCGCAGCGCCCGCATCCCGTCCACGATCTGGTGCACGATCTCGGCGGTCGAGAGGTTCCGGTCGAGCCCGGCCTGCCCGGTGGCGCAGAACGGGCAGTTCATCCCGCATCCGGCCTGCGAACTGATGCACATGGTCACCCGGTCCGGGTACCGCATCAGCACGGACTCCACCAGCGTCCCGTCGAAGAGCCGCCACAGCGTCTTACGGGTGGTGTCCTGGTCCGTCGACAGATGCCGTACGACCGTCATCAGCTCCGGAAGCAGCGCGTCCCGCAGCTTGGCGCGCGAACCGGCGGGGATGTCGGTCCACTGCTCGGGATCGTGCGCGAACCGCGCGAAGTAGTGCTGCGAGAGCTGCCGAGCGCGGAACGGCTTCTCACCGACCGCGGCGACCGCTTCCTTCCGCTCGGCAGGCGAGAGGTCGGCAAGATGCCGCGGCGGCTTCTGAGCTCCGCGGGGGGCGACGAAAGTAAGTTCTCCGGGTGCAGGCATAACCCTTCCAGTGTCGCAGATCAACTCCGGTGGCCCGGCCGGAGCGGGGTGGGGGGTGGTCACCTGTGGCTACCGACAGCCGGCGTCGGCCGGCTCCGCACGGGCCGGGGAGGGCCAGGAGCAGGGGCGGAGGGCTCAGCTGTCGCGATCGCTACTTCTTGGACGGGTGCCGTCAGTGGCGGCAGCTTGGAGCAACGCGGTATCTCGACAACTGTGGGGGCCGGTCGCCCCGTTGCCGCCGTCGTTCGCTGCTCGTCCGCAGGCGACGTGCACCGGGGCAAGTAAGCGCTCCCGCACCGCTGTTGGCGCCAAGCCAGCCTGAGTCCACGCCCGTTCCGGCACGGAAGTCACACGGACTGCAGTGGGAACTCGGCCGCCGGCGTCGCCCGCCCCCTCTTCGCCGGCGTCGCCGTCAGCTCGTTGTGCGCGCGGACGCGGTCAGGAGTTCTCGGCGCGTGTTGATCCAGTGCCCGGCGACGACGAGCAGTCCGATCGTGGCGGCCACGGCGACCAGGACAAGGGTGGGGAATCCGTCGTCTCCGTCCGGGTAGCGGTCACCGCACAGCCGGACCAGCCGAGGTCGCTCACGGGCTGCCTCCAGGCACACCCGGTCGCCCTTCCGGGGAGGGGGATAACCGCCGTTGGGTGCCTTGCGGACGGTGTGCCGTCGGCCTGCCACGGTGTACACGATCTCACCGCGAACGGGCTCCCCCTTGCCGGTTGACAGCACGACGCGGGAGACGACGCCCGTAACGCGTATCCCGGTCTCGTCGAGCAACTCCGCCTGCTGCCACTCGCGCAGCATCATGGCTCCTATGAGCCCGATGGCGCCCAGGAGGACCGCGGCGAGGAGCGCGTGCCACCGCTGCTTCGGGGCCCGGATCCGCAGACTTCGCAACGACCCCTCATCCTTCTGCGCGAGGCTCGACGTACTCCCGAGACTTGTGCACCACTCGGCGTTTCCGCTTACGCCGCCCCCCTGTCTCCGCCGCGACGCGTCGGAACTGCGATCCCAGGGCGCGGAACGGGCACAACCCCGTCAGTGTCGCAGACATACGAAGAGGGGCTCGCCGTCCTGTGGACAACGTGCCCCTCCCGTACGGAACCGCTGGTCAGCGGTGCGTGTCGGTCAGCCGGCGCCGACGAAGAGGACCAGCAGGAGCCACACCACCGGCGCTGTCGGCAGCAGTGAGTCCAGTCGGTCCATGATGCCGCCGTGGCCCGGGAGCAAGGTGCCCATGTCCTTGATGCCCAGGTCGCGCTTGATCATGGACTCGCCGAGGTCGCCGAGGGTCGCGCTGGCGGCGACCGCGAAGCCGAGGACGAGCCCCTGCCACCAGCTGCCGTCGTCGATCAGGAACTGCATGCACAGCGCGCCCGCCACCATCGCGAACGACACGGCCCCGACCAGGCCCTCTCGGGTCTTGCCGGGGCTGATGCGCGGAGCCAGTTTGTGCTTGCCGAAGCGCCATCCGACGGCGTAGGCGCCGGTGTCGCTGACCACCGTCAGAAGCAGGAAGGTGACGACCCGGAGCGGACCGTCGTCGGCGGTGAGCATCAGGGCGACGAACGTGGCCAGGAACGGCACGTAGAACGCCGCGAAGACGCCCGCCGTGACGTCCTTGAGGTAGCCCTCGGGCGGCTCGGTCATGCGCCAGACCAGGACCGCCAGGGCGGTGAGGGCCATGGCCACCCAGGCGCCCTCGACACCTCGTACGTAACCGGCGACGACCATCGCCGCCCCGCCGACCGCGAGCGGTACGAGGGGCGCCTTGATGTTCTTGCGCTCCCGCAGCCGTGAGGTGAGCTCCCAGAGGCCGACCACGACGGCGACCGCCACCACGCCCACGAAAGCGGCCTTGACGATGAAGAGCGACGCGACGATCACCACGCCGAGCCCGACGCCGACCCCTATGGCCGCGCCCAGGTCCCGGCCCGCGCTCTTCTTCTGCGGCACGGGTGCCGGTTGCGGGGCGTCGGACATGGGCTCCGGATTCTGCGAAGGGGCCCCGTGGGGCGTCGTCTGCTGCCAGGCGTCGTCGAGGACCGGGGGACCACTCAGCCGAGCGGTCCCCCGGTCGTCGTCCTGGTCTCCGCCCTGCGCGGGTACGTCGGGCACGATGGGCATGGGGCGAGTGTGCTGGGCTTGCTGCACATCGTATGCGGGACCCGCCGGGGCAGCCCCCTGGACAGGCCCCTGGCCGGGCGGCCCCCAGTACCCGGTCTGTGGCGGTGCGCCCCAGGGAGAGTCGTTCATCAGACCTCTAGCAGCTCCGCTTCCTTGTGCTTGAGGAGCTCGTCCACCTGGGCGACGTACTTCGAGGTGGTGTCGTCGAGTTCCTTCTCCGCACGGCGGCCCTCGTCCTCACCGACCTCGCCGTCCTTGACGAGCTTGTCGATGGCGTCCTTCGCCTTGCGGCGGACGGAGCGGATCGAGATCTTGGAGTCCTCGCCCTTGGTCCGGGCGACCTTGATGTAGTCCCTGCGGCGCTCCTCGGTCAGCTCGGGGAACACCACCCGGATGATATTGCCGTCGTTGCTCGGGTTGACGCCGAGGTCCGAGTCCCGGATCGCCTGCTCGATGTTGCGCAGCGCGCTCTTGTCGAACGGCGTCACCACGGCCATGCGCGGCTCCGGCACGGAGAACGAGGCCAGCTGGTTGATCGGCGTCAGCGCGCCGTAGTAGTCGGCCACGATCTTGTTGAACATCGCCGGGTGCGCACGACCGGTGCGGATCGCGGCGAAGTCCTCCTTGGCGACAACGACGGCCTTCTCCATCTTCTCCTCGGCTTCGAGGAGGGTCTCTTCGATCACCACTTGCTCCTGCGTGTCTTGAGTAGGCCCGGCTGCCGTGCTGTGTCGGCTTCGGCGGCCGGCTGCGTCGCGTCTTGTTCCTGCACGGTTCCCGACCGGCAGGACATTGTCCATCCCCCGGCGGGGCTCCTCAGCCCTGGCTGCCTTGGTCACCCACAAGCGTGCCGATCTTCTCACCCTTGACGGCGCGCGCGATATTGCCCTCCGCCAGAAGCTCGAAGACCAGGATCGGCAACTTGTTGTCGCGGCACAGCGTGACGGCGGTGGCGTCGGCGACCCGGAGGTCGCGGGTGATGACCTCGCCGTAGCTGAGCGCGTCGAACCTGACCGCGTCCGGGTTGGTCTTCGGATCGGAGTCGTAGACCCCGTCCACGCCGTTCTTGCCCATCAGCAGCGCCTCGGCGTTGATCTCCAGGGCGCGCTGGGCGGCGGTGGTGTCGGTGGAGAAATACGGCATGCCCATGCCGGCGCCGAAGATGACGACCCGGCCCTTCTCCAGATGGCGCACGGCGCGCAGCGGGATGTACGGCTCGGCGACCTGGCCCATGGTGATGGCGGTCTGGACCCGGCTGTCGATGCCCTCCTTCTCCAGGAAGTCCTGGAGGGCGAGGCAGTTCATCACCGTGCCGAGCATGCCCATGTAGTCCGAACGGGCCCGGTCCATACCGCGCTGCTGAAGCTCCGCGCCGCGGAAGAAGTTGCCGCCGCCGATCACGACGGCGATCTCCGCGCCGTCCCGCACGACAGCCGCGATCTCGCGGGCGATCTTGTGCACCACGTCGGGGTCGACGCCCAGGCCCCCGCCGCCGGAGAAGGCCTCTCCGGACAGCTTCAGCATAAACCGGCCGCGTACGTTGCCGTCGTCGCTCTTCTGGGGCTTGGTGGTCATTCCGTTCTCGCCTCTTTTACGTGTCGCACATACGAAGAAGGCCACTGCCGGTGGGGTGTCGTTCGCATCCCATGCCCGGCAATGGCCTCCTCGTCAGATCTGCTGTCGTCCGCTACGCGCGCGTGCGCAGCGACGTCCCGGGACGACTGCTGACGACCCTAGCGGGATTCCGCCGGGCGCCGCGCGCCGATCGCGGTACGGACTCAGATGCCGACCTTGATGCGCGTGAAGCGCTTCAGGGTGACACCCGCCTCGTCCAGAACCTTCTGGACCGACTTCTTGTTGTCGAGCGCGTACGGCTGGCCGAGCAGCGTGGCGTCCTTGAAGAAGCCGTTGACGCGTCCCTCGACGATCTTCGGCAGGGCGGCCTCGGGCTTGCCCTCGGCGCGGGTGGTCTCCTCGGCGACGCGGCGCTCGGTCTCGACGACCTCGGCCGGCACGTCCTCCTTGGAGAGGTACTTCGGCGCGAAGGCGGCGATGTGCTGGGCGACACCCTTGGCGATCTCGGCGTTCTCCTTGTCGAGCTCGACAAGGACACCGATCTGCGGGGGCAGGTCAGGCATCGTGCGGTGCATGTACGCCGTCACGTAGCCGTCGTCGAACCGCGCGAAGCGGTCCAGGACGATCTTCTCGCCGAGGTTGGCGTTGGCCTCGTCCACGAACGCCTGGACGGTCTTGCCGGGCTCGATCTCGGAGGCGAGCAGCGCCTCGATGTCGGCCGGGGAGGACTTGGCGACGTGCGTGGCGATCGCGCTCGCGACGGCCTGGAACTTGTCACCCTTGGCGACGAAGTCCGTCTCGCACTTCAGCTCGACCAGGACACCGGAGGTGTTGTCGTCGGCGATGACGGAGACCACGGCGCCGTTCTCGGCGGAGCGGCCCTCGCGCTTGGCGACGCCCTTCTGGCCCTTGATGCGGAGCGCCTCGACGGCCTTGTCGACGTGGCCCTCGGCCTCGTCCAGCGCCTTCTTGCAGTCCATCATGCCGGCGCCGGTGAGCTCACGGAGCTTCTTGACGTCGGCGGCGGTGTAGTTCGCCATGATCTGTGAATCTCTTCTCGGAGTTCGAAGTCTCGGAGTCGGCGGCGGCCGCGGGGTGAGCGGGCTCCCGCCAAGGATCTACGGGCTACGCAGATCTGGGGGCTGCGGCTGAACAGCGGGTGGCACGGTCGGCACCACCCGCTGTCGGTTCAGCCCGCTGGGCCGGAAGGTCAGGCCTGCTCGGCGTCGGCGGCCGGAGCGGCCTCGGCGGCGGGGGCCTCGTCGGCGACCGGGGCGGCCTCGGCGGCGGGGGCCTCTTCGGCGACCGGAGCGGCCTCGGCGGCAGCCTCAGTCTCCTCGGCGTCGGCGACCTTCTCGGTCTCGGCGGAGGTCTGCACCTCGGCCTCGGCGGCGGGGGCCTCGTCGGCCTTCTTCTCGCCACCTTCGAGCAGGTCGCGCTCCCACTCGGCGAGCGGCTCGCCGGCGGCCTTCTCGCCCTTGGCCTCGGTGGCGACACCGGAGCGGGAGATGAGGCCCTCGGCGACGCCGTCGGCGATCACACGGGTGAGCAGGGTGACGGAGCGGATCGCGTCGTCGTTGCCCGGGATCTTGTAGTCGACCTCGTCGGGGTCGCAGTTCGTGTCGAGGATGGCGACGACCGGGATGTTGAGCTTCCGGGCCTCACCGACCGCGATGTGCTCCTTCTTGGTGTCCACGATCCAGACGGCGCTGGGAACCTTGGACATCTCGCGGATACCACCGAGGGTCTTCTCCAGCTTGGTCTTCTCGCGCGAGAGCACGAGAAGCTCCTTCTTGGTCAGACCGGACGCGGCGACGTCCTCGAAGTCGATCTGCTCCAGCTCCTTGAGGCGCTGCAGACGCTTGTAGACGGTGGAGAAGTTGGTGAGCATGCCGCCCAGCCAGCGCTGGTTGACATAGGGCATGCCGACGCGGGTGGCCTGCTCGGCGATGGCCTCCTGCGCCTGCTTCTTCGTGCCGACGAACATGACCGTGCCGCCGTGGGCGACGGTCTCCTTGACGAACTCGTAGGCGCGGTCGATGTACGACAGCGACTGGAGCAGGTCGATGATGTAGATGCCGTTGCGCTCGGTGAAGATGAAGCGCTTCATCTTCGGGTTCCAGCGACGGGTCTGGTGACCGAAGTGGACGCCGCTTTCCAGCAGCTCCCGCATCGTGACGACGGCCATGGCCGTTCTCCTTGGTTTCTCGGTTGTGCCGCGGGTACCGGACGGCACCCGCGCCTGACGCCCGCGATGCGCCGTGCCACGAGGGACCGAGGGGCGCTGACACCGGCTTTCGTCTTGCGACGGTGGACCGAATGTCGGGGCGTGCGAAGTCGACCCGGTGACCCGGATCGCCAAAGGAAGTGTACGGGACCCGCGAGGTACCGGGTGACGCCGTTGTCCACAACCCCGCGGCCCTGCACAGAACCGGGCCATGATCGTCAAGGACCGCCCGCGGTGCGGGACGGTTCCGTCATGCGAACGAAGCGAAGTGCGCGTACGGCACCGGTCCTGCCCGGACTCCTGCTGAGCCTGCTGCTGACGGCTCTGACCTGCGCGGCCACGGCCGCCCGAGCGGGCGTTCCGCCCCCTGCCCCGCCGGCGGGCGGCGACCCGGCGGTCCCCGCGGTCGCCCGCAACTGGCCGGTCGGCTCCCGCCCTCAGGTGCTACGCGGCTGGGAGCCCCCGGTGACGGCCTACTCCCGGGGGCACCGCGGGGTGGACCTCGCGGCCCCGGCCGGCGCACCGGTGCGGACGGTGGCGCCGGGGCGGGTGTCCTTCGCGGGACGGGTGGCGGGACGGGGCGTGGTCTCCGTCGAACTGACCGGCACGGGCACCCCGCCGCTGCGCACGACGTACGAGCCGGTACGGGCGTCGGTGACGAAGGGGACCGAGGTCGCGGCGGGCGCGGTCCTCGGCACGGTGGAACCGGAACGCTCCCACTGCGGAGCCGCTCCGTGCGTGCACTGGGGCCTGCTGCGGAAGGACGTCTACCTCGATCCGCTCTCGCTGCTGCCGCCCTGGCTGCTGCGACAGGGTCCGTCGAGGCTGCTCCCGGTACTCGGGCTACCGACGCCGACCGCACCGGCGCCCGAGCACGCAGCGACACGGGACGGACGAGTGCGCGAGCACGTGGCGACACCGGACGGACCGGTACCCGAGCACCTACCGGCCACGGACGCGCCGTCCGCGGAAGCACCGGTGCACGGGCACACACCGGCCACGGACGCGCCCCTGCGCGAGGGCCTACGGGCCGCGGACGCACCGGTGCGCGCTTACTTACCGGGCGCGGGCGGACCGGCCCGCGAGCACATACCGGCCGCGGACGCACCGGTGCACGAGCACGCACCGTTCGCGGAAGCACCGGCGCACGGGCACACACCGGCCACGGACGCACCCGTGCGCGAGGGCCTACGGGCCGCGGAGGCACCGGTGCCCGCTTACTTACCGGGCGCGGGCGGACCGGCCCGCGAGCACATACCGGCCGCGGACACACCGGTGCACGAGCACGCACCGGGCGCCGACGGGCCGGTGCACGGGCACGTACCGGTCTCAGACGCACCGGTGCACGGCCACCTACCAGCTGCGGGCAGACCGGTACGGGCAGAGCGGCGCGCGAGGGCGTTTCTCCGCCCTGGGCGGTTCAGCCGCGTACGCCCCGCAACGCCATGTTCACCGCCGCGTCGGTGATCGCGGGCGGATCCTCCGCCGCGCCCAGCTCGATGCGGCGTACGGCCGCGTCGACGATCCCCTGGAGAAGCATCGCGGCCAGTCTCGGCTGGGCGTGGCCCAGTTCGTCCAGGGCCTGGGCGATCATCGCGACGAGACCGCCGTGGGCGGCGCGGATCTTCTCGCGGGCGCCCGCTTCCAGTTCGCTGGCGGAGATGGCGACCACGGCCCGGTGCCGGCGGTCGCCGACCAGGGCGAGCTGCTGGCGCACGTACGCCTCGATCTTGCCCTCGGCCGTCTCCGCGCTCGCCATGGCGGCCGAGACCTCGGCGGCCCAGACGGGGAAGTCGGCCTCGCACAGCTCCTCGACCACGGCGGCCCGGGAGCGGAAGTACTCGTACACGGACGACCGCGCGAGCCCCGTGCGTTCGGCGAGGGCCGGGAAGGTCAGCGCGTCCGTCCCGCCCTCGGACAACAGGGAGCGCGCCGCGTCCAGGAGGGCGGCTCGCTGCATCGACCGGTGCTCGGCCACGGAGGCCGCTCGAATCCTTGGCACGTCAACCACTCTACGGACGGACCTTCCCGGGCGGGAGTGAGTCCGGCCATGCAGGCACGATTCTGCGAGATCAGCGGGCCTGAAAGGAGGTCGGGGCGGACGGAGAATCGGGGGCCAAGGGGGCGCGGGGGCCGGGCGGGCTCGGCTCAGCGTCCGAAGCTCGCCAGCTTCGCCCGCAACTGGAGCACGGACTTGGTGTGGATCTGACTGACCCGGCTCTCGGTCACCCCCAGCACGTTCCCGATCTCGGCGAGCGTGAGTCCTTCGTAGTAGTAGAGCGTGACCACGGTCTTCTCCCGGTCGGGCAGCGTGTTGATCGCCCGGGCCAGAAACCGGCGCAGCTCCCGGTCCTCGGCCACCTCCACCGGATTGTCGGCAGCGGTGTCCTCCAGGGTGTCCATCAGGCTCAGCCGGTCGCCGCCCTCGCCGCCGACGTGCAGCAGTTCCTCCAGCGCGACTACGTTGGCCAGCGACAACTGGCTGAAGACGGCGTGCAGTTCGTCGACCGCGACCCCCATCTCGGCGGCCACCTCGCACTCCGACGGCGTGCGCCTGAGCCGCGCCTCCAGCGTCGCGTACGCCCGCTCCACATTCCGCGCCTTCTGCCGCACCGAGCGCGGGATCCAGTCAAGCGCCCGCAGCTCGTCGATCATCGCGCCGCGGATCCGGGTGATCGCGTAGGTCTCGAACTTGATCTCCCGCTCGATGTCGAACTTCTCGATCGCGTCGATCAGCCCGAACACCCCTGACGAGACGAAGTCCGCCTGCTCGACGTTGGGCGGCAGCCCCACGCTGACCCGTCCGGCCACGTACTTCACGAGCGGCGAGTAGTGCAGGATCAGCTGCTCACGCAGCCGCTCGTCGCCCGAGGTCTTGTACGACCGCCACAGCTCGTCGAGGGTGGCGGGGGCGGGCGGCCGCACGCTGCCACCGTCGCGGGCGGCTGGGGGGAAGGCCGCCCGGTCGGACCCGGAGGTGTGCTGGGGCATTCGTCGCCTTGTGTCGTTCTGCCGTGAAGTGGGGGTGACTGGGGGAGCTGTCTGTCTGGTACCGAGATCGCCGGTCTGTGCCGGAATCCCGTGAGCGTAGCGTGACTGGGGTGTCGCGGTGAGCGAACGTCGGGGCGTCGGGCCCGCGCGGAGGGGCCCGGCGGGACGCCTCGCCGGGGCACCCCGCTCGCCGCGCGCGATCAGCGGAACGCGTCAACTGCGGGCATTCCCAAGGGTGTCGGGGTTCCCCCGGACGGCCGAACCCATCCGGTCAGCCGCGGCCCCGACCGGCGCGGACCGAGATCACCGCCTGGCGTGTCAACTTCCAGCCGTCGCCGTGTCGTTCGACGTAGCCGAGCGATCGGAGTTCGTACAGTCTCGCGATCGCGTCGTCCTCCGTGGTCTGCGCGCCCCGGGCGATGTCGTACGGCGCCGCCGTCCCGCGTCCCGGCAGTGCGGCGAGGACACGGCGGGCGGCCGGTTCCAACAGGTCGCGCGGCAGCACCGGTCCGCGCCGGTCCGGAGCCAGTTCACCCATGTCACCGACGAGTTCGACCACGTCGGCCGCGTCGGCGACCAGTACGGCGTCCCCGCGCAGGAGTTCGTGGACGCCCGCGGAGAGTCCGCTGGTGACCGGCCCGGGCACCCCCATGGTGTGGCGGCCCAGGCGCCGCGCCGCCCGGGCCGTGACGAGGGAGCCGCTGCGATGGGCGGCCTCGACGACGATCGTGCCTCTGGTGAGCGCTGCGATCACTCGGTTGCGGAGGATGAATCTGCTCGGAGTCGGATGCTCACCCGGCGGCAACTCCCCTACCACGAGCCCCTGTTCGGCGATCCTGGTGATCAACTCGGTGTGCCCGCGCGGGTACGGCCGGTCGACACCGCAGGCGAGTACGGCGACGGTGGCACCGCCCGCCCCGAGGGCACCGCGATGGGCGGCGCCGTCGACGCCGTAGGCTCCGCCGGACACCACCACCCAGCCCGCCTCGGCGAGGCCGGCGGCGAGGGTGGCGGACACATGGGCGCCGTAGCCGGTGCAGGCGCGGGCGCCGACGACGGCGACCGACCTCAGTGCCCACATCCGCAGGCTGGGCCGGCCGCGCACCCACAGCCCGAGGGGCCGCGCGTCCCCCAGGTCATCGAGCTGAGCGGGCCACTCGACGTCCCCGGGACACACGTACCGCACCCCGGCCTCGTCCGCCGCGGACAGGTCCCGCTCCGGTTCGGTGCCTTCGGCGCGTGCGCGCAGCCCGTTCCACCGCCTGTCGGTCACCCCCGCGAGCTGCGGGCCGCCGGTGCGCAGCCGTCGGGCGACCTCCGCCGCCCCCAGTTCCCGGACCCACCGGCCGCCCACCTCGTCCCCCGGTTCGAGAACCCTGGCGAGGAAGGCGCGGGCGTGCAGGTCGCCGTCCAGGGGGGTGTCGCCGGTCATGTCAGCGCTCCGATCGTCATCGGCACGCCTCGCGGTACGCCCGTGCGCAGTTGCAGCGCGAGGGCGACGTCGGTCGCCCCGGGGCGGTCGCGGCCCACGAGGTCGGCGACCGTCCAGGCGACCCGAAGGACCCGGTCGAGCCCCCGGGCGGTGAGCATGCCCCGCTCCAGGCTGCGCTCGGCCTCGTCCATGGCCCCGCGCTCGGCGTGCCAGCGGCTGCGCAGTTCCCGGCCCGGTACCTCGCTGTTGGTGCGCCACGGCGTCTGGGCGAGCCGCGCCGCCGCCCGCTCCCTGGCCGCCCGCACCCGGTCCGCGACCGTCGAGGTGGACTCGCCCCGCGTGCCGCGCCCGGTGAGCTGGGCACGCGTGACCCGCTCCACCCCCACCCGCAGGTCGACCCGGTCGAGCAGCGGCCCGGAGAGTCTGGCCTGGTAGCGCCGTACCGCCGAGGGCGCGCACTCGCAGAAGTCTTCGGCCTGCGAGAACCGGCCGCACGGGCAGGGGTTGGCGGCGAGCACCATCAGGAAGCGCGCCGGGAACCGTACGACACCGGCGCTGCGCGCGATCACCACGTGCCCGGCCTCCAGGGGCTGGCGCAGCGCGTCGAGCGCCTGGCTGCCGAACTCGGGCGTCTCGTCCAGGAAGAGCACGCCTCTGTGGGAGAGCGACACGGCACCGGGCCGTGCCATGCCGGGCCCGCCGCCGACGAGGGCCTGCATCGTGGCCGAGTGGTGCGGGGCGCAGTAGGGGGCGACGTCGATCAGGGGCTTGCCCGGGGGCAGCAGGCCCGCCACCGAGTGCACCGCCGTGACCTCCAGCGAATCCTGCCGGCCGAGCCGGGGCAGGATGGCGGGCAGCCGTTCCGCGAGCATGGTCTTCCCGGCGCCCGGCGGGCCTTCGAGGAACAGGTGGTGGCCGCCGGCCGCGGAGACCTCCACCGCCGTACGCGCCGAGAACTGGCCGACGACGTCGGCGAGGTCGTGTCCCTGGTCGTGCTGGGCCGCGCCCGCGCCGTGCATTCCGGTGGCGGCGCCGGAGCCGGGCAGGCGCAGTCCCGCGAGCAGCGGGTCGGGGCGGCCCTGTTCCTCGGGTTCCTCGTCCGGTACGGGTTCGTCGGCCAGGACGGCGATCAGCTGCCGCAGGGTGCGGACGCCCAGGATCGACACCCCGGGCACGAGGGACGCCTCGGCGGCGGCGCACTCCGGCACGACCACCTGCTCGTAGCCGGCGTCGACCGCGGCCAGTACAGCCGGCAGGATGCCGCGGACCGGCCGGACCCGGCCGTCGAGGCCCAGCTCGCCGATCATCACGATGTCGGTGAGCACGCGCGGGTCGATCCGCTCGGCCGCGCCGAGCACCGCGCTGGCGATGGCAAGGTCGAACCCGCTGCCGGCCTTGGGTACCGACGCCGGGCTGAGTCCCACGGTCAGCTTCTTCTGCGGCCACTCGGCACCCGAGTTCACCACCGCCGCCCTGACCCGGTCCCGGCTTTCCGTCAGGCTCTTGTCGGGGAGCCCGACCAGGGTGAAGGCGGCGACGCCCGGTTCGAGGTCGGCCTGGACCTCGACCGCCACGCCCTCGACGCCGACCAGCGCCACCGAGCACGTACGAGCGAACCCCATCTCAGGCCACCCCCCGCGCATGCTCGACCACGGGGCCGCCGCGCCGGGGCAGGACGACTCCCACCAGGTCGATGCGGACCCCTCCGGGCGGGGCCCCGCCGTGGGCGTGGATCCAGCGTTCGGCGAGACCGCGCAGGCGGCGCGCCTTGTCCGGGGTCACCGCGGCCATCGGGTGCTCGAAGGCACCGGCCCGTCGGGTCTTGACCTCGCAGACGACCAGGACGTCACCGTCCCGTGCCACGATGTCGATCTCGCCGGTCCTGCCGCAGCGCCAGTTGCGCTTCAGGACGGTCATTCCGGCTTCGGTCAGCCGCCGGGCGGCCAGCGTCTCGCCGTACCTGCCGAGTGCACCGCGTGCGTTCATGTCGGCACCACCTCCGGCACCCACCGTGACGGGTCAGGGCAGCGGAAGTGGATCTTGGTGAGTTACTCAGCGGTTGTGGAAAACTTCCTCAGCCGTGCGGGGGTCCGTCATCCGCCCGGCAGTTCGAGGTCGCTCTTGTTGAGCTCCTCGATATTCACGTCCTTGAACGTGAGAACGCGCACCTGCTTCACGAACCGGGCCGGCCGGTACATGTCCCACACCCAGGCGTCCGCCATCGACACCTCGAAGAACACCTCGCCCTGGACCGAGTGCACCTGCATCTCGTAATCGTTGGTGAGGTAGAAGCGCCGCTCGGTCTCGATCACGTATTTGAACAGACCGACGACATCGCGGTACTCCCGGTAGAGCTTCAGCTCCATCTCGGTCTCGTACTTTTCGAGGTCCTCGGCGCTCATGGCATGTTCCCCTTCACCCGTGCGATCCCACCATTGTGCGCCAGTACCGCGAGCCCCTAGACGATTTCGGTGTCCAGGGTCACGGGTGCGGGCGGGGGACCTTCGTCGAGCAGCCTGCTGAGCAGCTCGGCGAGTCTCGTCGGATATACCGTCTCATGCGTCCGGGTCAGTTCTCGGCACGTCCACCATTGCGCTCCGGCCACACTGCGGCGCTCCAGCTCGGTCAGAGCCGTCGCCGCGGGCACCACGTCGGCCGTATGGACCGTACGGGCCAGGTAGTACCACTCGTCCTGGTCCCAGCGCCGGCCCGCGAACGGGAAGGAGCACCGGCGCCGCCAGAGCACCGGACCCAGCTCGACCCGGGTGATCCCGGTCTCCTCCGCCAGTTCCCGCAGCGCCGCCTCCTCGTGGGTCTCGTCGCCCTCCAGGCCGCCGCCGGGCGTGAACCACCAGTCGTCGGCGGGATCGTCCGGTTCATGGCCGTGCAGGAGCAGGATCCGGTCCCGCGGGTCGAGCAGGATGACCCGGGCGACCCTGCGCAGACCGCCGTCGTACGAGTCGGCCGGGCCGGGCGGGCCGCCGTCCGTGGCCTCAGTGGGCACTCGCGGGCTCCGTCCGGGCGCGGGAACGGCCCCCCAGAACCTTGGCGACCGGGCCGTACGCTCCGCCGCCCAGCACGAGGACCGCGCCGGCCACGATCAGGAGGAGGATCACGCGCAGCGGTCCGGTCTGCGAGAGGGCGCCGAGCTGTTCGAAGCCGGTGGGGCGCTCCAGCATGCCCTTCATCGGCCAGGCGACGGCGTCCACCCGGGCGGTCACGGCGCTGCGCGCGACGGTGCCGCTGGCGGCGTCCGTGAGGTGGGCGCTGGAGTCCAGCGATCCGCGGCGTTCGTCGCCGAGCAGGAACAGACGTCCCGCGGGGACCTTCACCGTCGGGATCGTCTTGTCCTCGACCTCGCCGCCCTTCAGATAGGACTCGTCGATCTGTTTGCCGTTGACGGTCAGTTTGCCGGCGGTGCAGCAGGAGACGGTGTCCCCGCCGACCGCGACGACCCGCTTGACCACCGGCGCGTTCGTCACCCAGCTCTTGTCGGTGAAGACGACGACATCGCCCCGGCGCACATCGCCGCCGTCGACGCGCTGCGCCAGCACCCGGTCGCCGATGCCGATCGTCGGCGACATGGAGCTGGTGGGCACCGTGTACGGCCGGTAGACCAGCGCCGCCCAGGCGAATCCGCCGAGGAACAGCACAAGGCCCAGCGCGACGGCCAGCCCGGACAACCGCTGTCCGGTCCGGCTGCCCACCGGGCCTCTGCCTGTGCCGCCGCTGCTGCGCGGGGCCGTACGTGTCGTGCTCTCGCCACCCATGGGTCCGCACCCTACCCGGCGGTACCGAGCCCGGTCAGCCCCCTCTTCGGGACCCGCGGCCTCAGCGGCCGGCGGCCACCTTGGTCTCGTTCCGCTTCTCCGGCGGCGCCGGCCGCCTGCGACGCCACAGCGCCACCGGCACGACGGCGGCGAGGGCGACGCCCTGCGGCGCGACCGTCAGGGCACCGGCCGCCGCCTGGTTCCCCAGGCCGGTCTGGTCGAAGGTGTCCGGGATCGGCAGCGTGCCCCAGCGGTTGACGGGCCAGGCGCGCACGATGGCGCGTCCGACGACCTGGTTGACGGGCACCATGCCGTGGTGGCGGTCCGACTGGTTGTAGCGGGAGTCCCGCGAGTTCTGCCGGTGGTCGCCCATCACCCAGATGGAGCCCTTGGGGACCTTGACCGTGAACTGGCCGCCCTGGTCGTCGTTGCTGCACGGGGTGTTGCCCGGGTACACGTAGGGCTCGTTCAGCGCCTTGCCATTGACCGTGAGCGGGCCGGTGCCGCTGCACGAGACCGTGTCGCCGCCGACGCCGATGACCCGCTTGATGAGGTCCTTCTCCTCCGCCGACGGCATCAGGCCGATCCAGCTGAGGAACGTCTGCAGGGCGTTCGGGTTGGCCACGGGCTCACCCGCCAGCCAGTCGTCCGGGTCGTGGAAGACGACCACCTCGCCGCGGGTCGGCTTGGAGCCGAACCAGGGTGTCAGCTTGTCCACCAGGACCCGGTCACCCTGCTGGAGGGTGTTCTGCATCGAGTCCGAGGGAATCGAGAACGCCTGCACCAGGAAGGACTTGATCAGCAGCGCCAGGACGAGCGCGATGCCGATCAGGATCGGCAGCTCCTTCCAGAAGGAGCGCGGCTTCCTCGCCTGGGGGGCCGAGTCGCCCGGCCCGCCCCGGCCCTCGGTGGGCGTCCCCTCGCCCGGCGCCCTGCCGTCCTCACCGGCTCCGGAGTCACTCGCCGAGGTCACGGCGCTGTCCGCGGCCGGGACAGTCGCTTCCACGGGGCGTCCGCGGTCCTCGCCGTCTTGTCCGGACCGTGCGCCAACCGCCACATCCCCCACGCCAACTCCTTACTCTGTGCCGCCGCCTGCCCCATGCGCGGCGCAGGCCCACCACTCCCATAACGAGCGGGAGTTCCGCAGGGGTCGGGAGTTGGAGCGTTCCGTTCGGATCGTCGGAGGCAACCCTATGCGACAGTTCGGGACCGGCGGTCGTCCCCGACCCGGCGGGGGAAACGGATGCGAAGGTTTTAGGTTCGTCGAGGCCCGTCCAGTGGCCCATCGGCCAGGCGATCACCTTCGCCCGCCCCACCACGGACTTCAGCGAGACCGTGCCTCCGTAGCTGGTGTTCATGTGGGCGCGGGAGTCTGCCGAGTTGCCGCGGTGGTCGCCCATCACCCACAACCGGCCCTGGGGGACGGTGATGTCGAACTTGGTCTCGGAGGGTGCGTTGCCGGGGAACAGGTAGTCACCCTCGGTCAGGGGGACGCCGTTGACGGTCAGCCGCCCTTGTGCGTCACAGCACTTGACGTGGTCGCCGCCGACACCGATGACCCGCTTGATGAGGTCCTTCTCGTCGTCGGAGGGCAGCAGGCCGATGAACTGGAGCCCTTCCTTGGCCTGTTTGACCACCACGGGGTCGTTCTTCTTGGTGGTCTGCTCGTCCGCCAGCCAGCCGCCCGGGTCGTGGAAGACGACGACGTCCCCGCGCTGCGGCTCGGAGCCGAACCACGGGGAGAACTTGTCGACCAGGACGCGGTCCCCGATCCGGATGGTCTCCTCCATGGAGCCCGACGGGATCACGAACGCCTGGACGAGGAACGTCTTCAGGACGAGCGCTATGAGGACGGCGACCCCGACAAGGAGGGGTACTTCCTTGACCGCGCCGCGCCTGCGACGCCGCTTGACCTTGCGCTGGAGCTTGCGCCGCTCGGCCCGGCTGCGCCCGCCGGACGGCGCGATGGCCCGCCGGGAGCCGGTCGGCAGCAGGCTCTCGGTGCCGAAGGGGCTGCCAGGGCTGCCCGGTGCCGTCCCGCGCGGTCGGCCGCGGTTACCCATGGGCACCCTCCGCGGCGGGCACGCGCGCGTACGCGTCGGGCTGCCGCAGGCGCGTCCAGTGGGCGGCCGGCCAGACGATCCAGTCGGCGCGTCCGATGACGTCGCCCACGGGGATCATGCCGCCGCCCGGGGAACCGAGGTGGTCGCGGGAGTCGGCGGAGTCGCCGCGGTGGTCACCGAGGAGGAAGAGGGTGCCGCCGGGCACCACGACGTCGAAGGGCACGCGGGACGGGCTGTCCCCCGGGTACAGGAACGCGCTCTCGTCGACCGCCCGGCCGTTCACCTCGATCCGTCCCTTCTCGTCACAGCAGACCACGTGGTCTCCCCCCACACCCACGACGCGCTTGATGTAGTCCGCGTCCCCGAAGTAACCGCTGCCGTCGAACACCACGATGTCGCCACGGCGCGGCAGGGCACCGAAACGGTACGCCAACTTATTTACGAGAACGCGGTCGCCGATCCTCAATCCGGACTCCATGGATCCGCTGGGAATCCGGAACGGTTGCAGCGCGAAGGTGTTGAGCAGCAGCACGAACACCAGGCAGAGCAGGGCGGTCAGCGTGATCCGGCCGCCGGGAAGCCACTCGGACGTCCGCGCCACCCACGCGAAACGCGACCGTCCCTCCGGCTCCTTCGTCTCCGGGGTGTTCCCCGTTTCGGAAGGGCGGGAGGAGCGGTCGCGCTCCGTCGGCTGTGCTTCGGTGTCCATCGAGGCCAGATGCTATCCGGCCGCCGTGTGCGCTGGGCCGTGGGCTCGTCGGCCCACGTCCCGCGCACGGCACCGCGCGATCACCTGTCGCGCTTCTCCTTGATCTTCGCGGCCTTGCCGCGCAGCTCACGGAGGAAGTAGAGCTTCGCGCGACGGACGTCGCCGCGGGTCACCAGCTCGATCTTCTCGACGATCGGGGTGTGCACCGGGAAGGTGCGCTCGACGCCGACGGAGAACGAGACCTTGCGGACCGTGAAGGTCTCGCGGACACCGGCGCCCTGGCGACGGATCACCACGCCCTTGAACTGCTGCACACGGGAGCGGTTGCCCTCGATGACACGGACGTGGACGTTGACCGTGTCACCCGGGCGGAAGGCCGGGAGGTCAGTGCGGAGCGACGCGGAGTCGACCGTGTCGAGCAAGTGAGACATTTTGTCTGCTTTCTTCGCTGATGCCACAGGTCATCAACGGGAGTTAGATGTTCCAGAGGATGCCGGCCGTGCCGGGGCGGGCGTCATGTCCCCCTGCGGCAGGGGCGCACGCCGGGCGACGCACAACAACGGCCTATTCTTCCACGCCCTCCGGCCTGCGCCAAAATCGGCCGTACGGCTCGCCCTCGGGGTCCGGGGACCAGCCCAGGATCGACAGCATCTCGCGGTCCTTCTTGTCGAACGCCTTGGGCTCGCAGCGCTCGATCAGGTCGGGCCGGTGGGCGGAGGTCCGCTTCAGCGCCTCGTCCCGCCGCCAGCGGGCGATCTTCCCGTGGTGACCGCTGATCAGCACGTCCGGGATCTCCCGGTCGCGCCACCGGGGCGGCTTGGTGTAGATCGGCCCCTCCAGGAGGCCGGCCATGGCGCCGGGCGCGAAGGAGTCGTCCCGGTGGGACTCGGCGTTGCCCAGGACACCCGGCAGCAACCGTGCCACGGCCTCCGTGACGACCAGGACGGCCGCCTCGCCGCCGGCCAGGACGTAGTCGCCGATGGACACCTCGTGGACGGGCATCCGGGTGGCGTACTCGTCGATCACCCGCCGGTCGATGCCCTCGTAGCGGGCGGGCGCGAAGATCAGCCAGGGACGCTCGGAGAGCTGTACGGCGAGCTCCTGGGTGAAGGGCCGGCCGCTGGGCGTGGGGACGACGAGGACGGGCTCCCGGGAGCCGCTCTCGTAACCGTCCGCCAGGACCTCGTCCAGGGCGGCACCCCAGGGCCCGGTCTTCATGACCATGCCCGGGCCGCCGCCGTAGGGAGTGTCGTCGACCGTGTTGTGGCGGTCGTACGTCCAGGAGCGCAGATCATGCACGTGCACGTTGAGCAGTCCACGCGCGCGTGCCTTGCCGACAAGGGAGACGTTCAGCGGGTCGAGGTACTCGGGGAAGATCGTGACGACGTCGAGCCGCATCAGGACTCGTCCCGGTTCGACGCGCTGGACCCGTCGGCCGCTTCGTCGGGGGCCGCGTCGTCGGGGGCGGTTCCGTCGTCCGCCGCCTGGTCGTCGATCAGGCCGGGCGGGGGGTCGATGACCGCCCGCTGCTCCACGAGGTCGATCTCAATGACGATCGCCTCGACGAAGGGGATCAGCACCTCGCTGCCGTCGGCCCGCTCGACGATGAAGAGGTCCTGGGAGGGCAGGTGCGAGATCTCGGTGATCCGGCCGATCTCGGTGCCGTCCTTGGTGACGACGTCGAGGTCCATCAGCTGGTGGTCGTAGTACTCGTCCTCCTCCTCGGGCAGCTCCGCCGGATCGATCTCGGCGATCAGGAGGGTGTTGCGCAGCGCCTCGGCGCCGGTGCGGTCGCGCACGCCCTCGAAGCGCAGGAGGAGACGGCCGCTGTGGACGCGGCCGGTCTCGATGGTGAGGGGCCCCGTCGGGGCCGGGTCCGTGAGAAGGACGGCGCCGGGCGCGAGCCTCAGCTCGGGCTCGTCGGTGCGCACCTCTACGGTGACCTCGCCCTTGATGCCATGGGCCCGGCCGATACGAGCGACTACCAGCTGCACGGTGCTTGTTTCTCCTGATCTACGACTATGGGCCGGGGACGGCCCAGTGGCCCTCCCCGGCCCGAGCCGGTGCTGCGGTACGTCAGCGGACGTGGTCCACGTCGACGAGGTCGACCCGGACACCGCGGCCGCCGATGGCGCCCACGACGGTGCGCAGGGCACGGGCGGTACGGCCGTTGCGGCCGATCACCTTGCCGAGGTCGTCGGGGTGGACCCGGACCTCCAGCACGCGCCCGCGACGCAGGTCGCGCGAGGCGACCTGCACATCGTCGGGGTTGTCCACGATGCCTTTCACGAGGTGCTCAAGAGCCTCCTCGAGCATGCTCAGGCCTCGGTCGACTCAGACGAAGCGGACTCGGCCGGGGCCTCGTCCTTCTTCTCCGCCTTCTTCTTCTGGGTGATGGCCTCACCCTTGCCCTCGTCGTCGCCACCAAGGGCGTCGAACAGGGGGCGGGCGGCCTTCGGCTCGGCCACGAGCAGCGGAGCCGGGGCCGGCAGGCCCTTGAACTTCTGCCAGTCGCCGGTCAGCTTCAGAATGGCGAGCACGGGCTCGGTCGGCTGCGCGCCGACACCCAGCCAGTACTGCGCACGGTCCGAGTCGACCTCGATGCGCGAGGGGTTCTGCACCGGGTGGTACAGACCGATCTCCTCGATGGCCCTGCCGTCACGGCGGGTACGGGAGTCGGCGACGACGATGCGGTAGTGAGGCGAACGGATCTTGCCCAGACGCTTCAGCTTGATCTTGACTGCCACGGGAGTGGGTTCTCCTGGAATTGACGTGGTTGGGCACGGCGAGAAAGCCGCGTGGGGTTGCGGCACCCGAGTGCCCGATGGACGCGTCAGCCGGAGGCGAGAGGGTTCCTGTGCGGCTGTCGAGTACAGCTAGCCATTGTGCCACACCCGGACGGGCGTCCCGCACCGGGGAAGCACGTACCCGACCAGCCGGAAGCGGCACCCGGCGCCGGGGGTGACCGGCGCCGGGTGCGCTCCCGGGACGCGCTGGGGACGCGGCCGCCACGAGCAGCCGCGGTCTCAGGCCGCGCCCAGTACCTCCGGGATCCGGAAGGGTTTGCCGCAGCCCCCGCAGACGATCGGCGCCTGCGCCAGGACCGAAGGGACGACCCGTACGTTACGGCCGCAGTCGCAGACGGCCTTGACGCGGACGCCACCGCCGGAGGAACCGTGCCGGGCGGCCGGGCCGCGGAAGGTGCTGGAGGTGTTGTCGGCGGAGGTGGCCGCCGTGTGGGCCTTCAGCGCGCGCTGGAGGCGTTCGATGGTCGGACGGTAGCGCCGCTTGGCCTCGGGGTTGAGGGTGACCAGCGAGAAGCCGCTGCTGGGATGCGGTTCCTCGGAGTGGTCCAGGCCCAGTTCCTCGGCGATCGCGAGGAACCTGCGGTTGTGGTACCGGCCGGCGCGGGACGTGTCGCGCACGCCGCGCGAGGCGGCGATGCCATGGACTGCCTCATGGAGCAGTCGCTCGAAGGAGAGCTCGTGCCCGCAGGCGGACGACGACTCTCCGATCAGGGACTCGGGCGCGGCCAGATCGGGCAGCTCGGGGTGGTACCGCTGAATGTCGGCCCACGCCTGTGCCAGCTCTGCGGCGAGAACAGGTGGTGTCTGTGTCGTGCTCACGTAATGACAACGAGCCGGAGTGCCCCTGTGTTCCGATTCCGGGGCATCCCAAATATTTTGCACGTACCCGTCAGTTGCCCCTGATGTGTCCCGACGAGGGCGGGTGCGCTGATCTGCGGAGAAGCCTCACAGCTCGTACCAAGGTGGTGCGTAGGCTGACGTACGCCCCGGCGCGTAGACAAGGTCCGCACGCCGGGGGATGCACGTTCCGCACGTACGCAAGAGGCCTTTCGGTCGCTCTGGCGCGCCGGCCCCGCCTCAGTAGGCGCGCGCGACGACGGCGACGTTACCCGGCGCCTTGTCGTCGTCCGGCACCGACCCGTCCTCGGCGACCAGACACCGGACGGTCACGGCGTGGTCGGCCAGCTTGGCCTCGCCCTCCTCGCCGAGCACCGCCCACGGGATGCGCGCCCAGCCGCCGGCGGCGGCCGCCTCGACGGCCTCCTCGATCGTCGACACCTCCGAGGTGCGTGACTCGCGGCGCTCGCGCGACTGCCGCAGCAGCAGCGCCTGGTCCTCCTGGAGGACGGCGGGGAGCAGCCCGACGAGGGAGTCGATCGCCACCGGCTCCTTGCCTCCGGGGATCCGGCGGGCCAGCATCGCGGTGCCGTTCTCCAGGTCACGGGGGCCGATCTCGATCCGTACCGGTACGCCCTTGAGCTCCCAGTCGACCGCGCGGCGCCCGAACGGGACGTCCGTACGGTCGTCGACGTGGACCCGTACGCCCGCCGCCCTCAGCCGGTCGCCGACCTCGCGGACCTTGGCCAGAACCGCCTCATCGCCCTTGATGGCGAGGACGACGGCCTGGATCTGCGCGAGGTTCGGCGGGACCCGCAGGCCGTTGTCGTCGCCGTGCATCATCACCAGGGCGCCGATCATGCGGGTGGTGGAGCCCCAGGAGGTCTGCCAGACCAGTTCCTGCTTTCCCTCCCTGGACAGGTACCGGGTGTTGAACGCCTTGGCGAAGGTCTGGCCCAGCTCGTGGCTGGTGGCCATCTGGAGGGCCTTGCCGTCACCCATCATCCCTTCCAGGGTGAGGGTGTTGACGGCGCCCGCGAACCGCTCCTTGACGGTCTTGCGGCCGGGTACGACGTCCATCGCGAGGACCTTCACCATGAAGTCCTCGTACACCTGGCGATGGATGTGCGCGGCGAACTCGCGGGCCTCCTCGTAGGTGGCGTGCGCGGTGTGGCCCTCCTGCCACAGGAACTCGGTGGTCCGGAGGAAGAGCCGGGGCCGCAGCTCCCAACGGACCACGTTCGCCCACTGGTTGATCAGCAACGGCAAGTCGCGGTAGCTCTGCACCCACTTCGAGAAGTAGTCGTTGATGATCATCTCGGAGGTGGGACGGATGACCGCGGGCTCCTCCAGCTCCTTGCCGCCGCCGTGGGTGACCACGGCCAGCTCGGGCGCGAAGCCCTCGACGTGGTCGGCCTCCCGGGCGAAGTACGACTGCGGGATCAGCAGCGGGAAGTACGCGTTCTGCGTGCCCGTCTCCTTGATCCGGGCGTCCATCTCGGCCTGCATCCGCTCCCAGAGCCCGTAGCCGTACGGGCGGATGACCATGGTGCCGCGCACCGGACCGTTGTCGGCCAGCTCGGCCTTGCTGATCAGATCCTGGTACCAGCGCGGGAAGTCGTCCGCCTGGGGCGTGAGAACGGGTGCCTTTGCCATGACGGGATCGTACGGGTCCACGTTGCCGGTATGTGAATTCTCGCCACTCCCACAGCCAGGCCCCAAGCCGGGCTCCGCAACCCCTGGACGCCATGGCGAGTGCGGAGTTACCTGGCTTACGGGGAAAGTACGAGCGCGCGCCTCGGGGGGCCATGGATCGGACACAGCGACAACTCGCAGCGGATTGGGGCGTTTCCGATGACACCTGTGCTCGTGCGGCAGTACCCGCCTCACACGGGGCCGGCGCCCCGGGTGGACCCGGGTGCACGCGCGCGTGACTGGTCCGAGATCCAGGAACGGATGCTGGTACCGCTCTACGAGGCCGTCTACGAACGACTCGAAGTGGGCCCCGGGACACGGCTGTTGGGCCTCGGCTGCGGTTCGGGACTCGCCCTTCTGACGGCCGCCTACAGAGGCGCCGCGGTCACCGGCGTGGACTCTTCACCGGAACGGCTGGCCCTCGCCCGGGAGCGGCTGCTGCCGGACACTCGCGGTCCACGCGCGCGTGCCGCCGCCCGGCTGGTCGGCTCACCGCTCGACGCGGCCGGACCGCGGACGCCCCCGTACACCCTGGTGACCGCTTTCGAGCCGATCGGGTGTCTGACCGGCGACACCGAGCGGCTCGGGGACCAGCTCGCGGCCGCGACCCCGCTCGCCCGCCTGGGGGCGCCCGTGGTGCTGGCGGGCTGGGGTCCGCCGGAGCGGTGCGCCACCTCCGCCGTGCTGCGGGTGGTCCTCGGGCCGGCGGAGCCGCCGCGTGGCGTGGGAACCCCGCGCCCGGCGCTCCGCGACGACCTGGAGGAGGCCGCCTGTCATGCGGGGCTGAGGCCGGACGGGTCGGGCCGGGTGGTCTGCCCCTTCGGCTACGCCGACCTCGACAGCGCCGTACGGGGGCTGCTGTCGACGGGGCTCCTCGACGCGGCGGTCACCGCGACCGACCGGGCGCGGGTGGACGAGGAGTTGACGCAGGCGTTGCGTCCGTACCGGCGCCGGGACGGAACGGTGTGGATGCCGAACGTGTTCCGGTACCTGATCGCGCGTACGCCCCAGCCGCCACTCCCGGCTCAGCCGGAGATCCGCGGCAGGTGACGACCGGCTCCGCGGTGGCCTTGACGTCGTCCTGGGTCAGGTCATCGCGGAGCCGGTCGTCGGCAGGCGTGCTCAGCCCATGAACTTCTTGAACTCGTCCGGCAGTTCGAAGTCCTGGGTGCCCTGCTGCGGCAACCCGAGCGCGCTGCCGCCCTGGGCACCGGCCTCGCGGCGCTGGGCCTCCTCCAGCTCCTGCTGCTTGCGCTTCATCGGGTTGCCGGAACGCTGCTTGCCCTTGGCCTTCTTGGGCTGCTTCTTGCTGCGGCCGGGGCCGCCGCCCATCCCGGGAATCCCCGGCATGCCCGGCATGCCGCCGCCCTGCGCCATCCGGGACATCATCTTGCGGGCCTCGAAGAACCGCTCGACCAGGTTCTTGACCGCGCTGACCTCGACACCGGAACCCTTGGCGATACGGGCGCGGCGCGAGCCGTTGATGATCGTCGGCTCCTGGCGCTCGGCCGGGGTCATCGACTTGATGATGGCGGCCGTGCGGTCCACGTCCCGCTCGTCCAGGTTGGCGATCTGGTCCTTGATCTGGCCCATGCCCGGAAGCATGCCGAGCAGCTTGCTGATGCTGCCCATCTTGCGGACCTGTTCCATCTGGGACAGGAAGTCGTCGAGGGTGAAGTCCTGGCCCTTCTTCGACGCCAGCTTGGAGGCCATCTGCTCGGCCTCTTCTTGGCTGAACGTCTTCTCCGCCTGCTCGATCAGGGTGAGCAGGTCACCCATGTCGAGGATGCGGGAGGCCATCCGGTCCGGGTGGAAGGCGTCGAAGTCGTCGAGCTTCTCGCCGTTCGACGCGAACATGATCGGCTTGCCGGTGACCGAGGCGATGGAGAGCGCGGCACCGCCGCGGGCGTCGCCGTCGAGCTTGGAGAGCACCACGCCGTCGAAGCCGACGCCGTCGCGGAAGGACTCGGCGGTGTTGACCGCGTCCTGGCCGATCATCGCGTCGACGACGAAGAGGATCTCGTCGGGCGAGACGGCGTCGCGGATGTCCGCGGCCTGCCGCATCAGCTCCTGGTCGATGCCCAGACGGCCGGCGGTGTCCACGATCACGATGTCGTGGACCTTGGACTTCGCGAACTCGATGGAGTCCTTGGAGACCTTCACCGGGTCGCCCACGCCGTTGCCCGGCTCGGGCGCGTAGACCGCGACACCGGCGCGCTCGGCGACGACGCTCAGCTGGTTGACCGCGTTCGGGCGCTGGAGGTCGGCGGCGACGAGCAGCGGCGAGTGGCCCTGGTCCTTGAGCCACTTGCCGAGCTTGCCCGCGAGGGTGGTCTTGCCGGCGCCCTGGAGGCCCGCGAGCATGATCACGGTCGGCGGCTGCTTGGCGAAGCGCAGCCGCCGGGTCTCGCCGCCGAGGATCGTCACGAGTTCCTCGTTGACGATCTTCAGTACCTGCTGGGCGGGGTTGAGCGCCCGGCTGACGTCGGCGCCGAGGGCGCGGTCCTTGACGTTCTTGATGAACGTGCGGACGACGGGCAGAGCGACGTCGGCTTCGAGCAGCGCGATGCGGATCTCGCGGGCCGTGGCGTCGATGTCCGCCTCGCTCAGCCTGCCTTTGCCGCGGAGGTTTTTGAAAGTCGCGCTGAGGCGGTCGGAGAGAGTATCGAACACGGCGGCGTCGGTCCTCGGAGTCGGGGGCGGTGTGAGCGTCTTCCAGGGTATCCGGCCGCGCAAGGCGATCGTCCCCGCCCGCCGGGATCGGCGGCCGGGGAAATCCCCGCTCGGCGCGTGCGGCGGGGCCGAGTCAGCCCCGCAACGTCTCCTCCAGCTTCCGTGCCGCCGCGCCCGCCTCGTCCGCGGGCAGCGGTACGCCCTCCGCCGTGGTGACGTAGAAGGCGTCGACCGCGTTGGCGCCCAGCGTGCTGACGTGCATGCTCCGCACCCGTACCCCCACGTCGTCCAGGGCCCGGCCGATACGGTGCAGCAGGCCCGGGGCGTCGTGGGCGCGCACCTCGATGACCGTCGCGTGCCGTGAGGCGGCCGGGGCCACCGTCACCCGGGCGGCGGGCGCCACGACGCCCCGGCGGCGCGGATAGGCGGCGTCGCGTTCGGCGAGGCGGCCCGCGATGTCCAGGGAGCCGTCCAGCGCGCGGACCAGGTCGGCACGGAGCCGGGCGGCCTGGGGCAGCGAGCCGTACTCGGCGGCGACCCGCCAGTTCAGCAGGAGTACCGAGCCGTCGACACCGTGGGGCAGGTCGTGGGCGCGCAACTCCGCCGTACGGACCGTCAGGCGGTGCATCGCCAGCACGCCGGCCACGGCGGGCAGCACGCCCGGCTGGTCGGGCACGGCGATGAGCAGTTCCACGCCGAGCGGCTCGGGGTCCCCGGCGGGCTCCGCCTCGGCGGGCGGTTCGGTCTGCGCGCGCAGTGCGAGCACCGGGCCGCCGGTGGCGACGGCCTCGATCGCGAGCCGCTCCTGTTCTGCGGTGGCCGCGAGGGCCTCGGGCTCCTCGGGCGCGTCCCCGAGGAGCACCGCCGCGACCCGTTTCACCAGGTCGTTGACGAGCGAGGCGCGCCAGGACGACCAGGCGGCCGGCCCGGTGGCCAGCGCGTCCGCCTCGGTCAGCGCGTGCAGCAGTTCCAGGGTGCTCGTGCTGCCGACCGCCTCGGCGACCGAACGGACCGTCGCCGGGTCCTCCAGATCGCGCCGGGTGGCCGTCTCGATGAGCAGCAGGTGATGGCGTACGAGGGTGGCGAGCACGGCCACGTCCGCGCGGTCGAAGCCGATGCGGGCGGCCACGTCCTTGGCGATGATCTCGCCCGCCACGGAGTGGTCGCCGGGCCAGCCCTTGCCGATGTCGTGCAGCAGCGCGGAGACCAGCAGCAGGTCGGGGCGGCTGACCCGGCGGGCGAACTCAGAGGCGCGGACGGCGGTTTCGATGAGGTGCCGGTCGACGGTCCAGATGTGCACGGCGTTGCGCTGCGGGCGGCACCGCACCCGCTCCCAGTCGGGCAGCAGCCGGGTGATCAGGCCCTCCGCCTCCAGCGCCTCCCACACCTCGACGGTGGGGTGGCCGGAGCCGAGCAGGGTGACGAGCTGTTCGCGCGCCTCGGCCGGCCAGGGTGTGGGCAGCGGACGGGTGGCGGACGCCATGCGCCGTACGGCGTGCAGGGAGAGCGGGAGGCCGGCCTGGGCGGCGGCGGCCGCGGCGCGCAGCGGCAGCACCGGGTCGCGCTCGGGGCGGGCGGCGCGGGCCAGGCCCACCTCGCCGTCCTGTTCGACTACGCCCTCGGCCAGCGGGGAGCGCTCGGTGGCGGGTTTGGCACCCCCGCCGAGCATGGCGCGCAGCCGGGGCCGCACGGCCCGCGACCGCAGCACGCGCCGCACCTCGCGCCAGGTGACGTCACTGGCGTACGACACGACGCGGGCCGCCTCGTAGACCTGGCGGAGCAGGGTGTCGGCGTCGAGGAGGCCGAGTTCGGCGGCGACCTGGTCCTGCTCCTGGAGGGCGAGCCGGTCGGTGGCGCGTCCGGTGGTGAGGTGCAGGGCGTCGCGTACGTCGAGGAGGCGGCGGCGGGCGTCGGCGAGGCCCTCGCGCGGGGCGTCGGCGAGCCAGGAGGCGGCGACGGCGCGCAGGGCGGTGGCGTCGCGGAGGCCGCCGCGGGCCTCCTTGAGGTCGGGTTCGAGGAGGTACTGGAGCTCGCCCTGGCGCTCGGCGCGCTCGGCGCAGAGTTCCTGGAGTTCGGGGAGGCGTCTGGGGGCCTGGTTGCGCCAGTCGGCGAGGACGGCGGTGCGCAGGGAGGCGGTCAGGCCGAGGTCGCCGGCGAGGTGGCGGGCGTCGAGGAGGCCGAGCTGCGCCTTGAGGTCCTCGCCGGCCGTTCGGCGGGCCTCGGCGGGGGTGCGCACCGAGTGGTCGAGGGCGAGGCCGAGGTCCCAGACGGGGTACCAGATGCGGTCGGCCAGGGCGGCGACGGCGCCGGAGGCGCCGCCGTCGTGCAGCAGGAGGAGGTCGAGGTCGCTGCGGGGGGAGAGTTCGCCGCGGCCGTAACCGCCGACCGCGACGAGGGAGACGCCGGTGAGGCCCTCGGCTCCCGCGGCGAAGAGGCCGGTGAGCCAGTCGTCGGTCAGCTCCGCGAGGGCGGCACGGCGCGGCGGCCCGGACCGCGCCCCCTCGGTGAGGAGGCGCAGCCGGGCCGCCGCGTAACCGCTGGGTCCCGAGTCCTCTGCTTCCTTGCGCACGTCCGTACTCGACACCCAGCGACTCCCGTCCTGTTTCTGTTCTTAGAGCGCGTCCGGTCCGCGCTCACCGGTCCGGACCCGGACGGTCGTCTCGACCGGGAGGGACCAGACCTTCCCGTCACCGATCTTGCCGGTGCGGGCCGCCTTGACGATGACGTCGATCAGCTGCTCGGTGTCGTCGTCCTCGGCCAGCACCTCGATGCGGATCTTGGGGACCAGGTCGACCGTGTACTCGGCGCCCCGGTAGACCTCGGTGTGTCCCCGCTGACGACCGTAGCCGCTCGCCTCGGTGACCGTCAGACCGTGTACCCCGAAGGCCTGGAGGGCCTCCTTGATCTCGTCGAGCCGGTGGGGCTTGACGACGGCGGTGATGAGCTTCATGCGTCCACCTTCTTCGTCTCCTGCGCGGCGAGGGAGCCGCTGCCGATACCGCCGCCTGCTCCGCTGAAGTCGTATGCGGTCTCGGCGTGCTCGGCCTGGTCGATGCCCGAGATCTCCTCGTCCTCGGAGACCCGCATGCCCAGGGTCTTGTCGATGAGGAAGGCGAGGATCGCGGAGACGATCAGGGAGTAGAAGAGGACGCCGAAGACGCCGGCGCACTGGATCCAGAACTGGTGCAGGCCGCCGCCGTAGAAGAGGCCCTGTACGTCGGACTGGCCCTTGCCGCTGGCGAAGAGGCCGATCAGGAGCGAGCCGGCGATACCGCCGACCATGTGGACGCCGACGACGTCGAGGGAGTCGTCGAAGCCGAACCGGTACTTGAGGCCGACGGCCGCGGCGCAGGCGACACCGGCGATGACGCCGACGGCGATCGCGCCCAGCGGGGAGACCGCGCCACCGGAGGGGGTGATCGCGACCAGGCCGGCGACGGCGCCGGAGGCGGCGCCCAGCGTGGTGAACGCACCGTGCCGGATCTTCTCGTAGGCGAGCCACGCGAGCATCGCGGCGGCGGTGGCGATCTGCGTGTTGACGAACATCAGCGCGCCGACGCCGTCGTCGTTGCCGAGCCACGAACCAGCGTTGAATCCGAACCAGCCGAACCAGAGCAGACCGGCGCCGAGCATGACCAGCGGGAGGCTGTGCGGGCGCATGGGGTCACGCTTGAAGCCGACGCGCTTGCCGATGACGAGGATCACGCCGAGCGCCGCGGCACCCGCGTTGATGTGGACCGCCGTACCACCGGCGAAGTCGATCACGCCGAGTTCGAACGCCCAGCCGCCGGCGCCCCAGACCCAGTGCGCGACCGGGAAGTAGACGATCGTGGCCCACAGCGCGATGAAGAGCGACCAGGCCGTGAACTTCACGCGGTCCGCGAGGGCGCCGCTGATCAGGGCGGGCGTGATGATCGCGAACATCATCTGGAAGACCATGAAGACGAAGACCGGGATGGTGTAGCCGGGCCACAGTTCCGTCAGGCCGATGTGGCTCAGGCCGACCCAGTCCGACGTCCAGCCGATGAGCGATCCGTGGTCGGTGCCGAAGGCGAGCGAGAAGCCGTACAGCGTCCACAGGATCGTGATGATCCCTATGCTGATGAAGCTCATCATCAGCATGTTCAGGGTGCTCTTGACGCGGACCATGCCTCCGTAGAAGAAGGCGAGGCCCGGGGTCATGATCAGCACCAGAGCGGATGCAATGAGCATGAAGCCCGTGTTCGCGGAGGACAGTTTGGGTGCCTCCGCCGCAAGCGTGATGGCGGCTGATGCCATCGGCGTCTCCTCGTCGGTTGTACGTCCCCGTGCGGGTCGGAGCGTATGAGCGGTCCGGTCGTGAGGGGTGGGCCGGTTATGCGCCATGAGATTGGCGCAGCGCCGTTTCGGTCGACGCCCCTCGTTGTTTCGCCGGAGTGACGAAGGCGCCCCGCGTGTTACGCGTCGATGAACTGCCGGATCTCCCGCTGCGCGATCGTTATCGTGGCGCAACCTTCCCCGGGGACGTCGAACCGGCCGCGGTCGGCCCTCCGACGACCTGGCACGGGGGAGCCGAGTCGGGCGGTTCGGGAGGGCCGGCCGCGGCCGGGGCTTGGGGTTTCAGACCGCTTCGACGGTCTCCGGCAGCTCGGTCGCCAGCCGGTCCGTGAGGTCCACGACCTCGGCGAGTTCACCGAAGTCGCGCACCGCCGTGTCGACGGTCTTTCGGATACGAGTGGTGACGCGCTCGGAGCGCACCTTCTTGGCGACCGTCATCGCCTCGGCGGCGAACACCGTGCTCTGCTCGGGCCGCCGTTGCAGGAGGTGCACGGTGGCCATCCCGATCAGGTTGAGTGCGTACGACCGCTGGTGCTCGTCGTCCTTGGCGAAGAGGTCGACCGCGCGCTGCATCAGGGGCTCGGCCAGTGAGGCGTACGCCGGGCTGCGGCCGGCGACATAGGCGAGGTCGCGGAAGGAGTGCGAGTTCTCGCCGTGCAGCTCGGCCTCGGAGAAGAAGCGGATCCAGTCGGGCTCCGGCTCGTCCCAGTCGTCGGCGTCGGCGAAGGTGTCCTCGGCCATTCGGACCGCCCGCTTGCACTTGCCGGGCTGGCCCATGCCGGCGTAGGCGCGGGCCTCCATCGCATACAGCATGGACTGGGTGCGCGGGCTCGCGCACTCCCGGCTGCCGTACTGCGCGAGGTGGATCAGTTCCAGGGCGTCGTCGGGCCGGCCGAGGTGGATCATCTGGCGGCTCATGCTGGACAGGACGTACGACCCGAGCGGTTTGTCGCCCGCCTCCTTCGCGGCGTGCAGGGCGAGGACGAAGTACTTCTGCGCGGTGGGCTGGAGCCCCACGTCGTACGACATCCACCCCGCCAGCTCGGCCAGTTCGGCGGCGACCTTGAACAACTTGCGTGTGGTGGCCTCGGGTTGGGGCTCCTGGAGGAGGTCGGTCACCTCGTGCAGCTGGCCGACGACGGCCTTGCGGCGCAGTCCCCCGCCGCACTGGGCGTCCCACTGCCGGAACATCATCGTGGTGGAGACCAGTAGCTCCAGCTCGGGCTTGGAGAGCCGGCCGACGCGCCGGGACGCGCCGGGGGGCTCGGGCTCCTGCCGGGGGACGCCGGGCCCGGGGACCAGCCAGCGCTGCATGGGCTCGATGAGGCCCGGGCCGGCGGAGAGCGCCAGTGAGCTGCCGAGGAAGCCGCGCCGGGCCAGCATGAGGTCGCTGCGGGAGAACTCGCTGAGCTGGGCCACCGTCTGGGGGGCGGTCCACGGCAGGTCGACGCCGGTCGCGGAGGGCGACTGGCGGGCGGCGCGCAGGCCCAGGTCCTCGACCGAGACGACACAGCCGAAGCGCTCGGAGAAGAGCTCCGAGAGGATCCGCGGAATGGGTTCCCGCGGGTTCTCCCCGTCCAGCCAGCGGCGCACCCGGGAGGTGTCGGTGGAGATGTGGTTGGCGCCCAACTGCCGGGCCCTTCGGTTCACTTGGCGTGCCAGCTCGCCCTTGGACCAGCCGCTGCGCACGAACCACGAGCCGAGCAGCTCGTTGGGGCGCTTCTCAGCACTGGTCGCGGTCGTCCCGTCTCCGCCGTTGCCGCCCACTGGAACGCCCCCATCCCTGAAACCACCGCCGCGCCGCTGTGCGCCAAGCCCTATCAGAATGCCCGTGAATACAGCCGTCCGTCCGCCACTTGCCACCCTTCGAACGAGATGACGCGTTGCCTCCGGCATACCCACGAGAACGCGCATCCCGAGGTTCGTGCACTCAGAGTAATCCTGTGATCACGCTCTCACCATGGCAATCCCGGAAACGCCACCTTTCGCCACCCCTTCGGATGAACTCCTGGTGGCCCGCGCACGATTCACTTGACATAGGACGGCCGGAAGTGGGCGGAGCGGTGCACATGGGGGCGCGCACCTTCGAACACACCACCCGAGGCGCTTCCGGAAGCCGTCTGAATCGAGAGGCACTTGGGTAACCGAGACCACAGAGAGTGACGACCCCGCGTCCGTCTCGTAACCACCGGTGCGTCTGACCCGTTGGAGGGGGCATGGGCTTCACGATCGGCAGCAGTCGGAGCATCCGCGACATCCGGCCCGGCTCGCGCCGCCGCGGCCGGGCGTCGGAGAGCACGGCGGTGGCGGAGTTCACCGGTCTGTGGGGCTGGGACGTGGTACCCGGGGCGCGGGCCGGCGGGGGCGGCTGTTCCTGTGGCCGCCGCGGCTGCCGGGCACCCGGCGCGCATCCGCTGGAGTTCGCCCCGGAGGTACGGGCCGGCGCGACCCTCGACGAAGTGACCGACGCCTGGGGCGAGTTCCCGGGCGCCGCCGTGATGCTGCCGGTCGGGCGCGCGTTCGACGTGATCGAGGTCGCCGAGCCGGCCGGCCGGCGGGCGCTGGTGCGGCTCGAACGGATGGGGCTGCCCGTCGGACCGGTGACCGCCACCCCGGACGGCCGCGCCCACTTCCTGGTCGCCCCGGGCGCCGCCGCCGAACTCCCGGCGCTGCTCTACCGGATGGGCTGGGACGACCCGGCCTCGCTCGATCTGCGCGGCCTCGGCCCCGGCCGCCACATCACCGCCCCGCCCTCCGACCGCGGCGGCCTCGGCCCGGTCCGCTGGCTGCGCTCCCCCGCCCTGGACTCGGCGACGAAACCACCGGCCGCCCGGCTGCTGCTGGGAACGCTGGCGTACGTGGCCCACCGGTCGCGCGACTGATACCGCTGAGGCAGCACGCGCATCGGCCTCACCCCCGGCCGCCGCGCACGGCCCCCGTACACGGCGAAGCGCCCGTCCCCTACCGCGAGTGGGGGCGGGCGCTGCTTCGTACCGGTCGCCGGTCGGGTGGCCGGTCAGTCTCCGAGGAGGGCGTCGACGAACGCCTCCGGCTCGAAGGGCGCCAGGTCGTCGGCGCCTTCGCCGAGGCCGATGAGCTTGACGGGTACGCCCAGTTCGCGCTGGACGGCGATCACGATGCCGCCCTTGGCCGTACCGTCCAGCTTGGTCAGCACGATGCCGGTGATGGCGACGACCTCGGCGAAGACCCGGGCCTGGACCAGCCCGTTCTGACCGGTGGTGGCGTCGAGGACGAGCAGCACCTCGTCGAGCGGCGCCTGCTTCTCGACGACGCGCTTGACCTTGCCCAGCTCGTCCATGAGACCGGTCTTGGTGTGCAGGCGTCCGGCGGTGTCGATGAGGACGGCGTCGGCGCCGATGTCCTTGCCCTCCTTGACCGCGTCGAAGGCGACGGAGGCGGGGTCGCCGCCCTCCGGCCCGCGCACGGTGTGGGCTCCGACCCGGTCGCCCCAGGTCTGCAACTGGTCGGCGGCGGCGGCCCGGAAGGTGTCGGCGGCACCCAGCACGACGCTGCGGCCGTCGGCCACCAGGACCCGGGCGAGCTTGCCCGTGGTGGTGGTCTTGCCGGTGCCGTTGACCCCGACGACCATGACGACGCCCGGTCCGCCGGTCTCCGACTCGGTCCTGACCGCGCGGTCGGCCTCGGTGCCGACCAGCTTGAGCAGCTCCTCGCGCAGCAGCGCGCGCAGTTCGCCGGGGGTCCGGGTGCCGAGCACCCGCACCCGCTCGCGCAACCCGTCGACCAGCTCCTGGGTGGGAGCGACGCCGACGTCGGCGGTGATCAGGATGTCCTCGATCTCCTCCCACGTGTCGTCGTCGAGGTGCTCGCGGGAGAGCAGCGTGAGCAGCCCCTTGCCGAGCGCGTTCTGCGAGCGGGAGAGCCGGGCGCGCAGCCGGATCAGGCGGCCGGCCGTGGGCTCGGGGATCTCGATCGCGAGGGCTTCGGCGGCGGGTTCCTCGACCACGACGGCGGGCGAGCCGTCGGGAAGGTCCACCTCCTCTATGGTCCGGCGCGGTTCGTCGCGCGGGGTCTCGGCCTCGTCGCCGACGTGCGGCTCGGTCGGCGGGGCGGTGATGTCGGGGGCGGTGGGCGGCGGCGGGGGCAGCGGCTTCTTTCGCCGGCTGCCGACGATGAGGCCGCTGAGCGCGCCGAGCACGACCACGGCGATGACTACAGCAAGGATGACGGTTTCCATAACGCCCCCAGTATCAGCCATGGGTCCGGACGGGACCCAGCTCAGGTTTTCCGACAGCACAAAAGTGAGCATTACCCCACCAAATGGGGCCATGCCGCGATGCCCGTCCGGGGGGACACCGGCCCCCCACGCCGGGCGCACCGCGCAGCGGCGACCTCCTGCCCACCAGGGGCGCCGTCAATCCCCGCCGCCCCACCGTTCACCCCGGGCGCACCGCTGACGACCGCCCCCGTACGGCGCGTATCCCCGGCGGGGCCTCACCGCCCCTGCCCCGCCGCCTCACCGTCACGCCTCCCGCGCGGCCGGGCGGCCGGCACCCCAACAGGCGCTCACCTATGGCTACCTGACACTCCGTCAGTTACCGTCCGTCCCCACACCGTAAGGGGACCCCCATGCCCGTGACCGTCGTACGCTTCAACCTCGTCGAACCCGGCGCCACCCCCACCTCGCTCAGCGCCCGCTACCGGGCCGCCCTGGAGATGGCCGCGTACGCCGACGACCGTGGGATCACCACCGTGCAGACGGAGGAGCACCACGGGGTCGACGACAACTGGCTGCCGTCGCCGTTCGCCTTCGCGGGCGCGGTCTTCGGGGCGACCCGGACCATCGCAGTGACCGTCTCGGCGGTCATCGGCCCGCTCCACGATCCGCTGCGGCTCGCCGAGGACATCGCCGTACTCGACCTGCTCAGCGGCGGCCGGCTGGTGACGGTCGCCGGGATCGGCTACCGGCCCGAGGAGTACGCCCAGTTCGGCGTGGAGTGGAAGCGCCGGGGCCGGCTCCAGGACGAGCTGCTGGAGACCGTGCTGAAGGCGTGGACCGGCGAGGAGTTCGAGTACCGCGGCCGTACGGTACGGGTCACCCCGCGCCCCTTCTCCGACCCGCACCCCCTGCTCCTGGTCGGCGGCTCCTCGAGGGCCGCCGCCCGCCGGGCCGCCCGGCTGGGCCTGCCGTTCTTCCCCAGCGCGCACCTCCCGGAGCTGGAGGCGCACTACAAGGAGCTGCTCACCGAGTACGGCACCGAGGGCTGGACGATGATGCCGGCCGCGGAGACGCCCCTGCTGCACCTCGCCGAGGACCCGGACCGGGCCTGGGCCGACCACGGCGCCCGCTTCCTGCACGAGGCCCGTACGTACGCGTCCTGGCAGTCCGGCTCCATCCGCTCGGCGGTCAGGTCGGCGGCCACGACGGTGGACGAGCTGCGCGCGGAGGGCGTCTACCGCATCCTCACGCCGGAGGAGTGCCTGGCCCAGGGGCTGGACAACTACGTACTGCATCCGCTCGCGGGCGGCATGCCGGTGGAGGAGGGCTGGCGGAGCCTGCGGCTGTTCGCGGAACAGGTGCTGCCCCGGCTGAAGGACTGAGGCGCCCCACCGGGCGTGCAGGAACCGCCCCCCCCTGGCACGGGAGTTGGCCGTGCCAGGGGCGGCGGACAGGTGTCGGGGAGAAGGGCAGCGGGGACTTGGCCCGTCTCCCCGAGTTCGGGGGGCTCGGTCAGCCCATCTCCTCCAGGGACTTGCCCTTCGTCTCCTTGACGAACTTGAGGACGAACGGGATGGAGAGCGCGGCGAAGACCGTGTAGATCACGTAGGTCGCGGAGAGGTTCCAGTCGGCCAGGGACGGGAAGCTCGCGGTGATGGCCCAGTTGGCGATCCACTGCGCGGAGGCGGCGACGCCCAGCGCGGCGGCGCGGATCCGGTTCGGGAACATCTCGCCGAGAAAGACCCAGACCACGACACCCCAGGAGAGGGCGAAGAAGAGGACGAAGACGTGGGCGGCGATCAGGGCGGTCCAGCCCTGCGCGGCCGGCAGCTTGCCGTCCACCAGGTCGTAGGAGAAGGCCCAGGCCTCCAGACCGAGTCCGACCACCATGCCGACGGAGCCGATGAGGGCCAGCGGCTTACGGCCGACGCGGTCCACGAAGATCATGGCGATCACGGTGCCGAGGATGTTGATGATCGACGTCGTGAAGGAGTAGAAGAACGACTGCGAGGGGTCGACGCCGACCGACTGCCACAGCGTCGAGGAGTAGTAGAACGCGACGTTGATGCCGACGAACTGCTGGAAGACCGAAAGGCCGATACCGACCCAGACGATCGGCTTGAAGAAGAAGCCGCCGCCCAGCAGGTCCTTGAACGTGGACTTGTGCTCGCGCTTCATCGCCTGCTGGATCTCGCCGACGCGTGCGTCCAGGTCGAGGTTGTCGCCCTCGACCTCACGCAGCACCTGGTGCGCGCGGTCCAGCTTGCCCACGGCGATCAGGAAGCGCGGAGACTCGGGGATCGCGAAGGAGAGCAGTCCGTAGAGGATCGCCGGGACCACCATGACGCCGAGCATGACCTGCCAGGCCTCGATGCCCATGAGCTTGCCGCGCTGGTCGCCCCCGGCGGCGTTCAGCAGGCCCCAGTTGACCAGCTGCGAGATCGCGATGCCCACGACGATCGCGGCCTGCTGGAAGGAACCGAGTCGGCCGCGGTACGCGGGCGGGGCGACCTCGGCGATGTAGGCCGGGCCGATGACCGAGGCCATGCCGATGGCGAAGCCGCCGATGACGCGCCAGAAGGCGAGGTCCCACAGCGCGAAGGGCAGCGCGGAGCCGACGGCGCTGATGGTGAACAGCACGGCGGAGATCTGCATACAGCGGATGCGGCCGATGCGGTCGGCTATCCGGCCGGCGGTGGCGGCGCCGATGGCACAGCCGATCAGGGCGATGGCGATGACCTGCGCCAGGGCCGCGGAGCCGACGTCGTAGCGGTCCCGGATGGCCTCGACGGCGCCGTTGATCACGGAGCTGTCGTAGCCGAAGAGGAAACCGCCCATCGCGGCCGCCGCCGCGATGAAGATGACGTGCCCGAGATGTTCGGGATGAGCCGGCCTGGCTCCTGACTGAGGTGCCTGCGCAGTGCTGGTCACGTGTAACTCCTCGGGCCACCGGCAACGCCGCCGGTGTGGGGGCGACCCTTCCAGTGGCGCACAGCATCCAGCCGCCCACCACTTGAAGGTAAGAACAACGTTGCAGAGACTATGCCTTCATGTTTCGAAGTCAATAGCCGTCCAGCTGTGATTTTTCAGCCACCGATGGCGCCGCATGCGTTCAAGAGTTGAAGTCTTTGCCCATTCAGCGAGCGCGACTCAGCGGCATGCGGGGTGATACCGGTGTAACTAGCACCGATCTCCCTCCGCTCTCTACCGGATGCCCCGGTCCGCGCCGTCTAGCGCAGTCGCTGCGAGATGACCTTCGACACACCGTCGCCCTGCATGGAGACGCCGTACAGCGCGTCGGCGACCTCCATCGTGCGCTTCTGGTGGGTGATCACGATCAGCTGGGAAGCCTCCTGGAGCTCCTGCATGATCCGGATCAGCCGTTGCAGGTTGGTGTCGTCGAGCGCGGCCTCGACCTCGTCCATCACGTAGAACGGGCTGGGCCGCGCCTTGAAGATCGAGACCAGCAGCGCCACCGCGGTCAGCGAGCGCTCGCCGCCGGAGAGCAGGGAGAGCCGCTTGACCCGCTTGCCCGGAGGCCGTGCCTCGACGTCCACACCCGTGGTGAGCATGTGGTCGGGGTCGGTCAGGATCAGCCGCCCCTCGCCGCCGGGGAAGAGCCGCCCGAAGACGCCCTCGAACTCGCGGGCCGTGTCCCGGTACGCCTCGGTGAAGACCTGCTCGACCCGTTCGTCGACCTCCTTCACCACCTGGAGCAGGTCGGTACGGGTCTTCTTCAGGTCCTCCAGCTGCTCGCTGAGGAACTTGTGCCGCTCCTCCAGCGCCGCGAACTCCTCCAGCGCGAGCGGATTGACCTTTCCCAGCTGCTGATACGCCCGCTCCGCCGACTTCAGCCGCTTCTCCTGCTCGGCACGGTGGAAGGTCCGGGGCTGGTTGCGCGGGTGCTCCGGGTCGTCGGGCAGCTCCTCGCCCTCGGCGGCGAGCGAGGGCGGCACGAGCTGGTGCGGCCCGTACTCCTCCACCAGACCGGTCGGCTCCACGCCGAGCTCCTCCAGCGCCTTCGTCTCCAACTGCTCGATCCGCAGCCGCTTCTCGGCACCGAGTACCTCGCCGCGGTGCACCGAATCCGTCAACTTGTCCAGTTCCGCCTTGAGTTCACGGCCCTGGCCGCGGGCGGCGGTCAGTTCCCGCTCGCGCCGTGCCTTGGCCGCGTCGGCGGCGGTCCGCTCCGCGTCGGCGCGGCCGAGCGACACCTCGACGTGGGCGAGGAGTTGCCGGGCGCCGAGGCCGACGGCCCGCGCGACGGCCGCCTCGTGGCGCAGCCGGGCCTGCCGCTGTTCGGCACGCGCGCGTGCCTCGCGTTCCGCCCGCGCGCCCCGGTCCAGCGCGTCGGCCCGCCCGGCCAGTCCCTTCACCCGCTCCTCGTGCGTACGGACCTGGAGCCGCGCCTCCATCTCGGTCTGCCGGGCGTTGGCCCCGTCGGCGGCGAGCCGGTCCCGCACGGAGGTGTCGGGCTCCTCCTCGACCGGCATCTCCTCGGCGACGACGAGCCGTTCGGCCAGCTCCTCCACCTCCTCGACGGCCCGGTCGAGCGCCTCCTGCGCCCGCGCCGCCGCCGCTGCGGACCGCTCCGCCTCGCCCGCGGCACCACGCGCCTGTCCGGCGAGCCGCCCCAACTGCTGGGCCACAGCCGACTTCTCCCGGTCGGCGGCCCGCCGCGCCTCCCCCAACTCCTCCACGAGCGCCGCACATTCCCCGCGCCGCACCCCCGCCAGCCGCTGCGCCTCAGCCAACTCCGCGCACCGCACGCCCAGTTCGGCCAACTCGGCGGCGGCCTCGTCCACGGACGCCTGCACTTCGAGCAGACTCGGCGCCCCCGCCGACCCCCCGTGCGCGAAGTGCGCCCCCAGCAGATCCCCGTCAGCGGTCACGGCGGTCAGCCCCGGCCGCGCGTCCACCAACTCCTCGGCGTCCTCCAGAGTCCCTACGACGACGATCCCCCGCAGCAACCGCCCCAGCGCGGGCCGGAGTTCGGCCGGGGCTCGGACCAGTTCGGCGGCGTAGGTGAGGGGTGCGGGGAGGGAGGCGGTGGGTGGGGTGGGCTCCGCATGCGGGTGCGGGACGGCGGGACAGTTCGGGGTCCCGGAAACAGGACCGCCTCGCGCTGAAGGGATGTGGGGAGACCCGTTGGCGGGCGTTGAACCGTTCGGCGGTTCGGAGACGTTGAGAGACGAGGCGCCGGGACGACGATTCCCGACGGCGGAGCCGTTCGGGATGCTGGAAGCCGAACCGCCGGGCAGGGTGGCGGAGTGGGGAGACGTGGCGTGGGGGACGGACCGGCTGGGCGTCGGGAGCGCAGGCCCGCTGCCGGTGTCCTCGCCCGGGGTGCCGGCCGGCGGGAGGCCGTCCGGCACCGGGCCGGCGGGCGCACCGGAGACGTCCCCCAGGTGTCCGGTGTCTTCCCGCGAGGCCGTACCTGCGGCTTGGCCCGGCGCGTCCGGCGAGGACTCCGCGCCGCCGTACGCGTGCGGCTGCGGGGCCTCCGTATCCTCCGGGGCGCCCGCCAGGAGGAGGTAGGCCCGGCCTTCGTCCTGTTTACGGAGGAGGCGGAACGCTTCCGCTGCCGAGGCGGGGGTGGTGACGGCGATGGCGTCGGCGGCGGCGCCGAGGGCGGCGGCCACGGCCACCTCGTGTCCCGGGACCACGGTGAGGAGTTCGGCGGCCGGGCCGAGCAGCCCGGAGAGGTGGTCCTTCGCACCCAGCAGCGCGCCGGTGCCGTCCTTGCGGCGCAGGCCCAGCGCGAGCGCGTCATGGCGGGCCTGGGTCGCGGCGCGCCGGCGTTCCACGGCGGTGGCGGCCTCGCGGGCGGCGGACTGGGCGGCCTCCGCCTCGGCCAGCGCGGCCCGCGCCGCCTCGTGCCGCCCGGCGAGTTCGGCGTCCCCGGCGTCGAGCCCGTCGACCTCGGCCTGGAGCGTCTCGTACTCCTCCTGCGCGGTGACGGCACGTTCCTGCGCCTCGTCCCGCGCGACGGCCAGCCGGTCGATCTCGGCCTGAGCGGACGCGGCGCGCGAACGGGCGGCGTTCACCTGCCCGTTGAGCCGGGCCAGACCCTCCCGGCGGTCGGCGATGGCACGGGCGAGGTCCCTCAACCGCCGTTCCTCGTCGGCGAGTTCGCGCTCCAGTCGGGCACGGTGGGCGACCGTGTCCTCCAGGGCGTGCTCGGCCGCCTCCAGCGCCGCCTCCAGCTCGGCCTCCTGCTCGCGGATCCGGGCGGCCTCGCGTTCCATGTCCTCGGGGTCACGTCCGCGCCGCTCGTCCGGGGGCGCCGAGGTCGCGCTCTGCACCCGCGCGTCGGCCAGCGAGACGGTGCCCCGCACCCGCTCGGCCAGCTGGGAGAGCTCGTACCAGGTCTGCTGGGCCCGCTGGAGCCGCGGTGCGAGCTGCCGGACCTCGTCCTCCAGCAGCCCCTCGCGCTGCACGGCCCCGCGCAGTTCCAGCTCGGCGGCCTCCTTGCGCTCCTTCAGCGCGGCCTCGTCGGCGACCTCGGCCTTCAGCGCCTGCCGCAGCCGTACGAGATCGTCGGCGAGCAGGCGGAGGCGGGCGTCGCGCAGGTCGGCCTGGATGACGGCGGCGCGGCGGGCGACGGCGGCCTGGCGGCCGAGCGGCTTGAGCTGGCGGCGCAGTTCGTCCGTGAGGTCCTGCACGCGCGCGAGGTTGGCCTTCATCGCGTCCAGTTTCCTGAGCGCCTTCTCCTTGCGCTTGCGGTGCTTGAGGACACCGGCCGCCTCCTCGATGAAGGCGCGGCGGCCCATCGGGTCGGCGTGCAGCACGGAGTCCAGCTGTCCCTGGCCGACTATGACGTGCATCTCGCGGCCGATGCCGGAGTCGGACAGGAGTTCCTGGATGTCGAGGAGGCGGCAGGTGTCGCCGTTGATCTGGTACTCGCTGCCGCCGTTGCGGAACATGATCCGCGTGATGGTGACCTCGGCGTACTCGATGGGGAGCGCCCCGTCGGAATTGTCGATGGTCAGGGAGACCTCGGCGCGGCCCAGCGGGGGACGCCCGGTGGTGCCGGCGAAGATGACGTCCTCCATCTTGCCGCCGCGCAGCGACTTGGCGCCCTGTTCGCCCATGACCCAGCTGAGCGCGTCCACGACGTTGGACTTGCCCGAGCCGTTCGGTCCGACGACGCAGGTGATCCCCGGCTCGAACCGGAGCGTGGTCGCGGAGGCGAACGACTTGAACCCTCGGAGGGTCAGGGCCTTGAGGTGCACGCCGCCGGACTCTACCTTCCGGGGGTGTCTCACACCGTGAACCCCGGTGCCCCCGCGGTTTCGCGGATGAAGGTGCAGGGCACACCAGACGTTGAAGAGAGTGGTGGCGGTGACGGGGGAAAGAAAGAAGGGACGCCGAAGCGTCCCTTGCAAACTTCGGCAACTATGCGGTTGATACGGACGTAGCGGTTGTTACGGGCCGCCCGACCACTGCGCTGTCTTTCGTGGTGCGCCGCAGTGATCAGGTGAGCGCGGGCTCCGCCTGGCGTGCGTCGATGCTCTCAAGAAGCGAGTCGTGAGAAACGGCAGCCGTGAGCGCCTCGTTCTCGGCCTGGATGCGGCCGAGCTCGGATTCGAGATCCTGGACGCGCTGCTGCAGCCGTCGCATCTCGGCGAGGAGTCGCGGGTCGGAGCCGCCGACGTATCCGAGAAGCGCCTTTGCCATGATGGATGGTCCTCCACACTGAGTGACCGACCGAAGCGGTTTGGGTCGTGAGGGAATCGCACCCGTCGTGCTTGACACGCTCTAGTGTTGCTCTGCCGTTCTTCCATGCCAAACAGCTAAGGTGCGCGGGGCTTTCAGAGTCTCACCAAAAAGTTTGACGGTCAACACGATCACGCCCCGTACTGGCGGGCAACCCGGGGGCGCGCGGCCCGGAGCGGGCGGCGCTGCTTCTCCTGCGGGACCCCTGGGGGCGTGGCGATCATCTTTACCCGCGGAGCCTGCCGGCGCAAGCGGTTATCGGCAACCACCAGGTACTTTCCGCTCCGGGCGCCCGCCGACGGCATGATCCTCCGCCGGCAGCGGGGGTTCCCCGTGTCCCTCGTCGGAGAGCGGTCAGCGGATGGCGAACCCGTCGTAGCCCCCGCGCGGTGTGTCCCAGATCTCCGTGACGCCGGCCACGCGACCGGGCGTGTCGATTCCCTGGAGCCACTCCAGGAGTCCCTCACACCTTTCGCGCGACCCCTCCGCGACCACCTGGACGCGTCCGTCCCCCAAATTGAGAGCAAAACCACTCAGGCCCCCGATCTCCAGCGCCTTGGCGCGGGTAAACCACCGGAAACCCACACCTTGGACACGCCCTCGCACCCAGGCGACCAGCCGAACATCCTCGCTCATGGCTGCAACCTAACCGGCCAATGTCACTCGCGACACTTGCTCCCCTCGTGCCATGAGGTACCGTCCCCACCCAGTGAATCTCATATGAAACTCACTCCATCGAGTGAGCCGGGTCACCGCTGGGACGAGCTGACCGCAAGCACGAGGAAGGCAAGGACATGGGACGCCACCGACGCTCCGCCGCCGGCCGCGCCGCCACGGGCCGCGCCACGGGGATCACAGAGACGCACGGCTCTTACACGGGTGGTTACGACCCGCACGACTCGTACGACTGGCACGCGGGCGACACCGTGGGGCGGGCGCCCCACCTCGCTCCGGAGGGCCACTCGCAGGCCCGGGTGAAGAGTGAGGCCTACCTCTTCGCCACCGAGGAGGACTACGCCGTGGTCTTCCCCGACGCGGGCGGCACGTCGAACGACGCGCGGGGCGGGCGCCGGCGCCGGAAGAAGGCCGCGACACCGGTCCGCACCGGGCTGCTCGGCGTTTCGGCGGCCGTCGCGATCGGCACGGTCGCGGTCGCCGCGGGCGCGGTGCCGGGGCTCGACAACTACAAGCTGGGCGGCGGCACCGGAAACAGCGACAGCGTGCAGGCCGCGGGGTCGCCCAGCAACTCGGCGACCGAGCAGGGCGGCACCTCCGGCAGCGCCCAGTCCCGCGACGGCGGTTCCTCGACGAGCCGCGGCGCCGACCGCGCCGCCAAGCCCTCCGCGACTCCGTCCGCTTCGGCCTCCGCCTCGGCCCCCGCCGCCTCCACCACCGCGCCGCCCAAGGCGCCGGTGAAGAAGCCGTCCGCCACGCCGCCCAGCACGAAGCCGGTGACGACCCCGTCGCGGAAGACCACCGCTCCCCCGGCGGCGCAGAAGACCACCGCCCCGGTGACGGTCTCCGCGGTGGCCGCCGCCGAGGCCGAGGTGCTCAAGCTCGTCAACGAGCAGCGGGCCGCGGTCGGTTGCAGCGCGCTCTCCGCCAGCAGTTCGCTGACGAGCCTCGCCGAGGACTTCAGCGAGCAGATGGCCGCCGAGGACTTCTTCGACCACACCGACCCCAGCGGGGCCACCCCGTGGGACCGGGCGGCCAAGGCCGGCATCACCGCCCTGGGCGGCGAGAACATAGCCCGCGGCCAGGCCGACGCGGCGGCCGTCATGGACGCGTGGATGAACAGCCCCGGCCACAAGGCCAACATACTGAACTGCGACTTCAAGACCCTGGGCGTCGGTGTGCACTTCGGCACCGGCGGCCCCTGGTGGACGCAGGACTTCGGCTACTGATCCGCCGCCCGTTCACACCGCGACGGCGACGCGCCCCCGGGCGAGCACCGCGGCCGTCTCGGCCACCCTGCGGCCGAGGTGCTCCGCGGTGGCCACGTCCGCGGGGTGGACGGCTTCCGGGCCCTCGTCGACGTTGGTCTGGGCGGCGGCGCCCGCGAAGACTCCGAGCCGGTTGAGGTCGTGCTCGGAGCCCTCGCTGTTGTTCCAGCCCGGGTGCAGCCCGAGGTTGACCCAGTGCATGCCGTGCTGGGCGGCGAGGATCTGGAAGAACTGCAGGGTGTGCAGCTTGTCGCCGCTCTTGGAGCCGGAGTTGGTGAAGCCGGCGGCCAGCTTGTCCTTCCACTCCAGGGCGGACCAGCGCTTCGAGGACGCCTCCGCGAACACGTGGAAGGCGCCGGACGCGGTGCCCATGTAGGTCGGCGAGCCGAACACGATCGCGTCCGAGGCGTCCAGCAGGGCCCACTGCTCGTCGGTGATCGCGTCGACGGCGATCAGCCGCGCCTCGGCGCCGGCCTCGACGGCTCCGGAGCGGACCGCCTCGGCGAGGACGGCGGTGTGGCCGTAGCCGGAGTGGTAGGCGATGGAGACAACGGGGATGGTCACGATGAGTGCTCCTCACAGCTCAGCAACGGTGAGGAAAGGAAAGCACTAACTCGGAGTTAGTGCAACCTGTTGGTTAGCGCCGTGGTCGCGTAAGCTGTCGGCATGGACACCACCCAGGAGCGCACGCAGGAGCAGGAGCTTCCGTACAACGTGTTCGCCAAGACCTGTCCCTCGCGCGGCACGCTGGAGCACGTCACGGGCCGCTGGGGCGCGCTGACCCTGGGCGCGCTGTACGACGGCGCGCTCCGCTTCAACGAGCTGCGCCGCCGCGTCGACGGCGTCAGCGAGAAGATGCTGTCCCAGACGCTGCACGCGCTGGAGCGCGACGGCCTGGTGCACCGCGAGGCCCAGCCGACCAACCCGCCCCGCGTCGACTACGAACTGACCCCGCTCGGCCGCGAACTGGCCCGGCGCCTGACCGGCCTCATCCACTTCGTGGAGGGCCGCATGGACGAGGTGCTCGAAGCCCGCGCCCGCTACGACGAGACGCGCGGCGGCCTCTGACACGTCGGGCAGAAGTAGCTGGACCGGTTCATCCAGGGCCGTCGGCGCATCGGCGTGCCACACCGCCGGCACGGCAGGCCCTCGCGGCCGTAGGCGTCGAGCGAGCGGTCGAAGTAGCCCGACTCACCGTTGACGTTGACATACAGGCTGTCGAAGCTGGTGCCGCCGACGGCGAGGGCCGCGTTCATCACCTCCCGTACGTGGCCCAGGAGTTCGGCGGTACGCGGACGGGTGAAGTTCGCCGTCGGCCGTTCGTAGTGCACACGGGAGCGCCAAAGGGCCTCGTCCGCATAGATGTTGCCGACTCCGCTGATCAACGACTGGTCCAGCAGGGCCCGTTTGATGGTGGTGCGCTTGCGGCGCAGCGCCTGGTGGAAGGCCTCGTCGTCGAAGAGCGGGTCGAGGGGGTCGCGGGCGATGTGCGCGATGACGTCGGGCAGTCCGTCGGACGTGGTGTCGTGCAACGACAGCCCGCCGAAGGTGCGTTGGTCGACGAAGCGGAGTTCGGTGCCGAGGGTGTCGGCGAACCGGACGCGGATGCGCAGGTGCTTCTCGTCGGGCGACTCGTGCGGCTGGACCAGGAGTTGGCCGCTCATCCCGAGGTGCGCCAGGATCGCCTGCCCGGAGTCCGCCAGCGGCAGCCACAGGTACTTGCCGCGCCGGCTGGGGGTGCCGATGCGGTGGCCCTTGAGGCGGTGCGCGAAGTCGTCGGGACCGGCGAGATGACGGCGTACCGCACGCGGGTGCAGCACCTCGGCGTCGGCGACGGTGCGCTCGGCGACCCACCTGCGCAGACCTCGTCGTACGACCTCTACCTCGGGCAACTCGGGCATGCGATCCCCTGTGGCAACCGGTGGATGAGCCGAGCGCCCGCCCCTGGACGGGGACGGGCGCTCGGGCTGCGCTGTGCGGTCAGGCGGACGCCGACGTGGTGTCGACGCTCTCCTCGGCAGCGGCCTGCTCAGCGGGCGGGGCGACCTCGACGGCCTGCTCGACCGCCTCCTTCGCCTTCTTGACCCGCTCGTCCGCGTCGGCCCTGATGGACCTCCACGCGGACTCGGCGGCCTGCTGCTCCGCCTCCTTCTTGCTGCGGCCGGTGCCGGTGCCGTACGAGACGCCTCCGACGCGGGCGGCAGCAGTGAAGGTCTTCTCGTGATCGGGGCCGGTCTCCGTGACCAGGTACTCGGGCACGCCGAGCCCCTCCGTCGCGGTGAGCTCCTGGAGACTGGTCTTCCAGTCCAGGCCGGCACCGAGGTTCGAGGACTTCTCGATCAGGGGGTCGAAGAGCCGGTGGACGAGTTCGCCCGCCGCGTCGAGACCCTGGTCGAGATAGACCGCGCCGATCACCGCTTCCAGGGTGTCGGCGAGGATGGACGCCTTGTCCCGGCCGCCCGTGCCCTCTTCGCCCCGGCCGAGCCGGATGAAGGAGCCGAGTTCCAGGCCGCGACCGACCTCCGCCAGCGCACGCGAATTGACCACCGCGGCCCGCAACTTGGCCAGTTGGCCCTCGGGCAGGTCGGGGTGGGTGTTGTACAGCGTGTCCGTGACGACGAGGCCGAGCACGGAATCCCCGAGGAACTCCAGCCGCTCGTTCGTCGGCAGACCGCCGTTCTCGTACGCGTACGAACGGTGGGTCAGCGCACGCACCAGAAGGGCGGACTCGAGTTGGTACCCGAGCCGCCCTTCCAACAGTGTGTGGGACGAGGCCGTGTCCGCCGGGGCACCCCCGCGCTGGCGGGAACCAACTTCATTGGCGTCAGACATGGTGCCTCTCACCAGCCGCTCAGACCTCGAGGACCTGGCGCTTGTTGTACGTGCCGCAAGACGGGCACGCGATGTGCTGCAGCTTGGGCTCGTGGCAGCGCTCGCACGCAACCAGGGTGGGGACCGCAGCCTTCCACTGCGACCGGCGGTGGCGCGTGTTGCTGCGCGACATCTTCCGCTTCGGAACAGCCACGGCTACTTCTCCTGCTTCTCGGCGGCGCGTGACTCAGGCGCCTCGCCGCTCAACTCGTCCTTCTCGCCGTCTCCGAGTGAACCGGCGAGTCCCTGCAGTGCCGCCCAACGGATGTCGACGGCGTCGTGGTGGTGGTCCGGGTCGTCCGTGAGCCGCGCCCCGCATTCGGAGCACAGGCCCAGACAGTCGTCCTGGCACACCGGCTGCATCGGCAGTGCGAGCACTACCGCATCGCGCAGCACGGGTTCGAGGTCGAACAGGCCGTCCTCGATGTAGAGCCTGTCCTCGTCATCCGCGGATTCCCCGGCGTCGTCGGCCGTTTCCGCTTTTGCGCGGCCACGGTCGTCGGCGTCAGGGTACGAGAACATCTCCTGGAAGTCCGCTTCGAGCTTCTGCTCGATCGGCTCCAGACACCTTACGCACTCCCCCTTGGCCTGTGCACGGGCGGTGCCTGTGACGAGCACACCCTCCATGACCGACTCAAGGCGGAGCCTGAGTTCCACCGGTGCGCCTTCCGGCACTCCGATGACCCCCTGGATCCCGAGGTCCCGGGGAGCGTCGATCGAGCGGGTCAGGCGCCGCAGCGCACCAGGACGCCGGCCCAGCTCGTGAGTGTCGAACACGAGAGGGTTGCGGTGGTCGAGGCGGGCGTTCAGAACCATTCCTGCTTTCGGACTGCTCTCAGGGGGAGACGCGGCCCACCGTGTTCCGGGGGCAGCGCTGATCACGGACGTACACGCGACCGAAGAGCCAGGATACTGGACCTTTCGCTCCCGGCCCAATCCGGTGCGCGCTCCCGGCCACCCGACCCGGGCCCGCCCCGGATCACTGCGATCCGCGTCCCTGCTCGTACGCCCTCAGCTGCTCGGCGCTGATCATGCCGGTGTCGAAGAGGCTCGTCTCGTCCAGCGCGTAGCCCTGCTGGGCCTGGTGCTGCTGGTGCTGGGGGTCGTACGGGGTCTGCTGGGCGTCGTAGCCCTGGAAGGACGCGTCGCCCGTCGCCGGGGCGTAGCCGGCGGCGGAGTACGGGTCCGGCTGCTGCTGGTAGCCGTAGGGGTCGGGCTGCTGGGCGTACTGCTGCTGGTAGCCGTAGGGGTCCGGCTGCTGCTGCGGGGCCTGCTGGTAGTCGTAGGCGGCCTGCGGGGCGTACTCCTGCTGCTGGGGCGTCTCGGCGGGGGCGGCCGGGGTCTCGTGGATGGCGGCGAGGCCGGCCAGGTAGTCGGCGTCGCTGGTGTGCTGGACCGGGCTGCCGTCGTCGTCGAGGGCGAGGGCGCCGAGGTCGTCGCTGGCGAGCCGGCCGTGCAGCTTCTGGCGGCCCTTGCCGACGGCCTCCAAAGTCTTGGCGAGCACCGCCTCGAAGGCGCCGAGCTTGACGTCGACGTAGGTGTCGGCGTCCCGGCGCAGGGTCTCCGGGTCGTGGCTGCGCTCGGGGGCGTCCTCGTCCTCGTAGCCCTGGTCGTCGAGGCCGGGGCCGGTGCCGAGGAGCTTCTCCCGGCCGCGGCCGACCGAGCCGAGGGTCTTGGTGAGGACGACCTCGAAGTTGGCGAGCTTGGAGTCGACGTAGTCGTCGGCCTCCGCGCGGATCTCCTCGGCCTCCTGGCGGGCCTCGGCGAGGATGCGGTCGGCCTCGTTCTGCGAGCGGCGGGCGATCTCGGTGTCGGAGATCAGGGAGCCGCGCTCGGCGTGCGCGGTGCGGATGATCTGCTCGGCTTCCTGGCGGGCCTGTTCGACCATCTCCTGCCGGCCGCCGATCAGCTCCTGTGCCTCGGCCAGCGAGTCCGGCAGCGCCGCGCGCACCTCTTCGAGCAGCGTGAGCAGCTCGGCGCGGTTGACCACGCACGAGGCGGACATGGGCATGGACCGGGCGCCGGAGACCGAGGCGACGATCTCGTCGAGCTTCTTCTGCACGTCCACCGTGTGCTCGCCACTCTCTACAGCTGTGTTGGAGACGGACGGGTCGACTGTACGACCACACCCGCCCCGGCCGACACCTGCTGACGCGGCGTCAGTTGCTCAGCTCTTGCCGATGCGGTCCTTGAGCGCTTCGAGGACCACCGGGGGCACCAGGTGGGAGATGTCGCCGCCCCAGGTGGCGACCTCCTTCACCAGTGAGGAGGAGAGGAAGCTGTAGGTGGGGCTGGTGGGTATGAACAGGGTCTCGACGCCCGAGAGACCGTTGTTCATCTGGGCCATCTGGAGTTCGTAGTCGAAGTCGCTCACCGCGCGCAGGCCCTTGACGATGGCGGGGATGTCGCGCTGTTTGCAGAAGTCGACCAGCAGGCCGTGGTAGGCCTCGACCTGGATGTTGCCGAACTCGGCGGTGACGTTCCGGATCAGCTCTATCCGCTCGTCGACGGAGAACAGGCCCTTCTTCGACTGGTTGATCATCACGACGACGTGCACGACGTCGTACAGGCGGGAGGCACGGGCGATGATGTCGAGGTGTCCATTGGTGATGGGGTCGAACGACCCCGGACAGACGGCGCGGCGCAACTGGTTTCCCTCGCTCTCCGGTCCGGTCATCGTGCGTCTTCGCACGTAGAGGCGGCGCGACCGTACCAAAACGTCCCCTCGCCGTAGCGACGGGCCCGGATCGGGTCGAACCCCTGCGGCCACCCGAATTCGCCGCCTCTGGTGCTGCGCTCCACGGTGACGAGGGCTTCGTCCCCGAGCCACCCCTCGGTCCGGAGTGTGAGCAGGATCTCGCGGAGATCGTCGTCCGTGACCGCGTACGGCGGGTCCAGGAAGACGATGTCGTACGGCTCGGCCGGCGCCGGTGTCCGGACGACCTGTTCGGCCCTGGCCGCCCTGACCTCCGCGCCGGGGAGGCCGATGGCCTTCACGTTCTCCCGGATGACTCGGGCGGCCCTGGCGTCCGCCTCGACCAGCAGGGTGTGGCTCGCGCCGCGGGACAGCGCCTCCAGGCCCACGGCGCCGGAGCCGGCGTAGAGGTCCAGGACGCGGTGGCCCCGCAGAGGGGTGCCGAGGAGGGACTGCCAGGTGGAGAAGAGGCCCTCGCGTGCGCGGTCGGAGGTGGGGCGGGTTCCGTTGCCCGGCGGGACGCCGAGGCGACGTCCGCCGGCTGTACCGGCGATCACGCGGGTCATCTGGGGTCCTCGTTCATGGGGTTCATCGGTTCCAACGCGTCCAACGGGTCAATCAGGTACCGGGGTTCCGGTGTGCGGTCAGTCTGGCAGGCATCCACCGGGGCTGCCCGGTCACCGTCGGCCGGTACGGGGACCCGCCCGACCTCCGCTAGCCCTTCTCCAGGTACCCCTCTCTCTCCTCGTCCAGCAGGGCGTCCAGCGCCGTACGCAACCCGGGGAGGCGGTCCAGGCCGGGGTCGGCGGTGACGAGCGCCGTGGCCTCCTGCCTCGCCTCGGCGATGACCTCCTCGTCCTCGATGACGGCGAGGACCCGGAGGGAGGAGCGGGCGCCGGACTGGGCCTGGCCGAGGACGTCGCCCTCGCGCCGCTGTTCGAGGTCGATGCGGGAGAGTTCGAAGCCGTCGAGGGTGGCGGCGACCGCGTCGAGGCGCTGGCGGGCCGGGCTCGCCGCGGGCATCTCGGTGACCAGGAGGCAGAGGCCGGCCGCCGAGCCGCGGCCCACCCGGCCGCGCAGCTGGTGGAGCTGGGAGACGCCGAAGCGGTCGGCGTCCATGATGACCATCGCGGTGGCGTTGGGCACGTTCACGCCGACCTCGATGACCGTGGTGGCGACCAGGACGTCGGTGTCCCCGGCGGCGAAGCGGCGCATGACGGCGTCCTTGTCGTCGGGGTGCATACGGCCGTGCAGCACCTCGATCCGCAGCCCTTGGAGCGGGCCGCCGGCGAGCTGGGCGGCCACGTCGAGGACCGCGAGGGGCGGGCGCTTCTCGGCCTCGTCCTCGGCGGACTTCTTCTTGGCGCCCTTCTTCGGGTCGTCCTCCTCGTCGCCGATGCGGGGGCAGACGACGTAGGCCTGGTGGCCCTTGTCGACCTCCTCGCGCACCCGCTCCCAGGCGCGGGCGAGGAAGTGCGGCTTGTCGGCGGCGGGGACGACATGGCTGGCGATCGGGGAGCGGCCGGCCGGGAGCTGGTCGAGGACGGAGGTCTCCAGGTCGCCGAAGACGGTCATGGCGACGGTCCGCGGGATCGGTGTGGCGGTCATCACCAGCAGGTGCGGTGGCTGTTTGCCCTTGCCGCGCAGGGCGTCGCGCTGCTCGACCCCGAAACGGTGCTGCTCGTCGACGACGACGAGGCCCAGGTCGTGGAACTTGACCTTGTCCTCGATCAGCGCGTGCGTGCCGATCACGATGCCGGCCTCGCCGGTGACGAGGTCGAGCAGGGCGTGGCGGCGGGCGGCGGCGCCCATGGAGCCGGTGAGCACGACGACCTTCGTGGCCCGCTCGCCGCCGCCCAGCATGCCGCCCTCGGCCAGCTCGCCCATCATCTCGGTGACCGACCGGTGATGCTGCTGCGCGAGCACCTCGGTGGGCGCGAGCATCGCGGCCTGGCCGCCCGAGTCGACGACGGCGAGCATGGCGCGCAGGGCCACCATGGTGTTGTGGGTGACCGTGAAGTTGTCGGTCACGTAGGCATGTCCGGGGTGCGCCACGCTGATGCACTGCACGGGCTTGCGCCCCACGTACTCGACCGCCCGGATCCCCCGCCGGAAGGTGTGGTCCGCCGGGGGCGGGCCCGCCCGTTCCGCCTTGTCGGCGAGCCGGAACGGCGGGTACCGGCCGGGCAGGCGGACGGAGACGACGCAGGCGTCGGACCCGGCCCGCTCCGGCCGGACCTCCGCCCGGCCGCCGAGCGAGCGCACCAGCCAGGCGACGTCCTCCGCGAGCGTCGGTGAGGCGGAGCGGAACGAGGCCCCGGGGCCGTCCGTCCCGGCCGTGCCCGCGGTGTCCATCAGTCCCTGGAGTACGGCGAGACGGTTCTTGACCGACGTGTTCCGGTACGCGTCGGGTACGGAGGTGCCGGGCGACGGCACGCCCTCCGGGCCGCCCGCCAGTCGGACGCCGACACCGTAGGGATCGAGGGGCGGCCCCGAGTCGTCCCCGAGGTCGGCCGGAGTGGCCGCCGGGAGGTACCACTTGGGGGCTCCGTCGGCCCCGAGGGTGTCGAGCCGGATCGCGCGCGCCGTCATCGTTCTCGGGGGCCGGCCGCGCTCCCAGTCCTCCCGCGTGCCGACGATCCACAGGTGCTCGTCGTCGCACTCGACGGAGCTTCCGTCGGTGAGGACCAGACGCCGGACCTCGCGCTCCCCCTGCGGAAAGACACCGTCGACCAGCGCGATCCCGCCGTCCGGCACGACGATCTCGTCCCCCACCCCCACCTCGCCCATGCGACGGAACCCGGTGGGTGTCAGGACGAGCGAGTCGAGCGGCTGGGCCTTGCCGGAACCGACCTCTCCCTGGAGCAGCCGGTGCATCGGATGCTCGGTGGCGAGGTCGTCGAAGATCTCCTGGGAGACCTTCTGCTGGCCGTCGGTGAGGGTGAAGGGGAGACGGTCGTCGAAGGCGGTGAGGAGGCCGTCGGGAGCGGCTCTGCGGGCCACCGCCGGGAGTTGGGCGTCGGCGTGGCGGCGGCGGGCCAGGGCCACCTGGAGGACGAAGGCCTCGTCCCACTTGAGGCGGGTGCGTGCGTCCTCGATGTCCGCCTTGGTGTGCGGGCGGTGGATCTTGAGGAGGGCCTCGGGAAGGGAGACCAGGCCGCGGCCCTCGCACAGGGAGGCGGGGAGCGGATCGACGGCTTCCTGGGCGCTGGGCAGCACGGTCTGCACCGCCTTGCCGATCTTCCAGGACTCCAGTTTGGCGGTCGCCGGGTAGATCGGGATGAGCGCGCCGGCCCAGCTCTCGACGGTCTCCTCGGAGTCGGCTTTCAGCAACTCGTATGCGGGATGCGCCAGTTGCAGCCGGCGGTTGAAGACCGAGACCTTGCCCGCGAAGAGTGCGCGCGTGCCCGGCAGCAGGTCCTTGTGGGGCTTGTGCACGCCCGCCCCGAAGAAGACGAGTTGGAGCCGGCCGCTGCCGTCGGTGATCGTCACTTCCAGGCGCTGGCCCTTGCCCCGGGGCGCCTTGGCGGAGGCGAAGGTGTGCAGCCGCGCGTCGGCGACCTGGGCGACCACCGTGACGTGCTCGTCCATGGGCAGGTCGGCGAGGTGGGTGAGCTGGCCGCGCTCCTCGTACCGGCGCGGATAGTGGTGCAGCAGGTCGCCGACGGTGTGCAGGCCGAGGTGCTCGGCCATCACCTTCGCGGTGGCGGGGCCGAGCACTGACTTGAGGGGTTGTTTCAGTGGTTCTTCCAGTGCGGGCACGAGATCCATTGCACACCACGCCACTGACAATCCCCTAGATGTCCGGGGAAACCCCTGGTCAGACAGTTGGTTCGGGCCCTAGGATGGCGCGCTCCGGCCATCCTCCGCGGTCACCGCCAAACCCGGGACCGCCCGACCCCGCGCCGTCCGGACGCTCCTCCCGCCGGCGCTGCGACGATGGACTCCCAGACCTCACAGCCATCCCAGTCACCCCAGCCGCCTCAGTCACCCCATACGTTCCAGGTCGACCTGCGCGGTCTGGTGGACCTGCTCTCCCATCACCTCTACTCAAGTCCCAAGGTGTATCTGCGGGAACTGCTGCAGAACGCGGTGGACGCCATCACCGCCCGGCGGGCCGAGCAGCCCGACGCCCCGGCCCGCGTACGGCTGTACGCGGAAGGGGGTGCCCTGCGCGTCGAGGACTCCGGGGTGGGGCTCACCGAGACCGATGTGCACCAGCTGCTGGCGACGATCGGCCGCAGCTCCAAGCGTGCCGACGGGCTCCAGGAGGTCCGCTCCGACTTCCTCGGGCAGTTCGGCATCGGACTGCTCGCCTGCTTCGTCGTCGCCGAGCGGATCCGGGTGGTCAGCCGCAGCGCCCGTACGCCCGGGGCGCCGCCCGTGGAGTGGACGGCGGCCGACGACGGCTCGTACACCGTACGGACGCTGCCCGACGCCGAGCACCCCGAACCGGGCACCACCGTGCACCTGGTGGCGCGCGCCGGAGCGGCCGAGTGGCTCTCCCCGGAGCGGGTCCGGGCGCTGGCACGGGACTTCGGGTCGCTGCTGCCCTACGACGTGCGCGTGGGCGACGAGGCGGTCACCGATCTGCCGGCGCCCTGGGACCGGCCGTACCCGAGTCCCTCGGCCCGGCGGGTGGCGCTGGCACGGCACTGCCATGAGCTGTTCGGTTTCACTCCGCTCGACTCGGTCGAGCTCTCCGTGCCGCTCGCCGGGATCCGGGGCGTGGCGTACGTGCTGCCGTCGGCGGTGAGTCCGGCGCAGCGCGCGGGTCACCGGGTGCACCTCAAGGGCATGCTGCTGACCGAGCGGGCCGAACAGCTGCTGCCCGACTGGGCGTTCTTCGTGCGCTGCGTCCTGGACACGGACAGTCTGCGGCCGACGGCCTCGCGCGAGTCGCTGTACGAGGACGAGACGCTGGCCGCCGTACGGGAGGCGCTCGGCGAAAGGATTCGCTCGTGGCTGACCGGGCTCGCGGCCGGTGATCCGGAGCGGCTGTCGGCGTTCCTGGCCGTGCACCACCTGGGGGTGAAGTCCCTCGCGCGGCACGACCGGGAGATGCTGCGCACGATGCTGCCGTGGCTGCCGTTCGAGACGACCGACGGACGGCTCTCCCTGGAGGAGTTCGCGCAGCGGCACCCGGTGGTGCACTTCACGCGGACCGTCGAGGAGTACCGGCAGGTCGCGCCGATCGCGTCCGCCCAGGGCGTCGGAGTGGTCAACGGCGGCTACACGTACGACAGTGAGCTGGTCGAGGCGCTGCCCTCGGTGCGGCCGGGGACGGTGGTCGCGGAACTCGACGCGGACACCGTGACCGCGCACCTGGACGCGGTCGACCCGGCGGAGGAACTCGCCCTGACGGGCTTCCTGGTGGCCGCGCGGGCCAAGCTGGAACCGCTGGGCTGCGATGTCGTCCTGCGGGCCTTCCATCCGCTGTCGGTGCCCGCGCTGCACCTGGACGACCGGGCCGCCCGGCACGAACAGGCCCGCGCGGAGGCCGAGGAGCGGGCAGACGACCTGTGGGCCGGCATTCTCGGCTCGCTGCGCGGCAGCGCCCCCCGCGCGCGTCTCGTGCTCAACCATCTCAATCCGCTGGTCCGGCGCATCGGTTCACTGGGCGACCCGGAACTGATCGGGACAGCGACCGAATCGCTGTACGGACAGGCGCTGTTGATGGCTCAGCGCCCACTGCGGCCCGCCGACTCGGCGTTGCTGAACCGAGCGTTCATCGGCCTCCTGGAATGGGCCACACACGGGGAGAAAGACCACTGATGACGGGGATCACGGACCTCGACGCGCTGCGCCGGGCGATGGCGGAGAACTCCGAGGAGCCGGAGGGGCCGGCCCGCAACGCGCGCGCCGAACTGCTGCTCGCCGAGGCGGAGAAGCTGAACGTCCCGCTCGCGGTGATCGAGGCGCTCGGGCACCAGCTGAAGGTCTACAACTACAGCTCCGAGAAGGACAAGATGTTCGTCCCCTTCGCGCGGCTGCTGCGCATGTGGGACGAACGGCCCGAGGACTTCGACGAGTACGAGATCCACACGCTGCACTGGGTCTTCAAGTGGATGTCGGCGGGGATGCTCGGCCAGCCGCACGTGCCGCTGGCGTCCATCGAGAAGTGGCTCGGCGAGATGGAGCACCGCTACCGGCTGGCCGGCCACTCCGAACGGGCGGTGCGCGGCGCCGAGTTCAGCGTGGCGGCGCACGTCGGGGACCTGGCGCGGGCCGAGCGCGCGTACACGGCCTGGCTGGCCGCCGACCGGGACGCCATGGCCGACTGTCACGCCTGCGAGCTGCAGGCGCAGGGGGCGTGGCAGGCGCAGCGGGACCGGGACGAGGAGGCGCTGGAGCTGTGGCGGCCGGTCCTGGAGGGCGAGTTCACGTGCGCGCACGAACCGCACACCGTTCTCGCGTCCTCCCTGCTCCCGCTGTTGCGCCTGGGCCGTCCCGACGAGGCGCGCGCCCACCACCTGCGCGGCTTCCGCCTCGTACGGCCGATGGAGAGCATGCGGGGCGCGTACGCGGACCATGTGGAGTTCTGCGCCCTGAGCGGCAACGAGGCGCGCGGTCTCGAACTGCTCGCGGAGCGGCCGGCGTACTTCACGGACTCCGGTAATCCGCGCAGCGGGCTGGACTTCCTCTCCGTGGTGGCGCTGCTGATGGACCGGCTGACCGAACGGGGGCTCGGCGAGACCCGGGTGCCCGGTCCGGCCGGACGGGAGTGGACGGCGCGCGAACTCGCCGGGCACGCGCGCGTGGAGACCCTCCGGCTGGCCGCCCTCTTCGACGAGCGCAACGGCACGCCGTACGTCGGCGACCGGGCCCGCGCGCGGATGGACCGGCGCCCCCTGGCCGAACGGCTGCCCCTGGGCGTCCGCTCGGTCCGGCCGCCTTCCCCGGCGGTGCCGACGGCCGTGCCGGAGGCGTCCCCCGTGACCGATCCGACCGATCTGGACGCCCTGCTCGCCGCGGCGCGGCGGCTGTCGGACGCCCTGCGTCCGCACGCCGTGGAGGCGTGGGAGGCGGTCGCCCGGGCCGCCGAGGGTGCCGAACTCGCCGCCCGCGACCGTGCCGAGATCGCCGACCACCGGGCGATGGGCCTCGGCCCGGAGGGTGTCCCCCTGTTCGAGCGCGCCGCCGAACTGTACGCGGAGGCGGGCGATCCCGGCGAGGCGCTGGCGGCACGCGCGCGTGCCGCCTACGTGCGCGCGCTCGGCGGCGAGGTGGACGAGGCCCTCGCGGCCGTGGCCGGACCCTACGACGCGGTCCTCGCCCTGTACGCCGACGGCGGCACGGGGATACGGCAGACGGCCGCCGTGCTGATGAGCCGGGCGCGCATCCTGATGCGCCGGGTGCAGGAGGCCGAGGGCGACGACGGGGTCCTCGCCGACGCCGGGTCCGCCGTACGGGAGGTGTCGGCGCTGGTCGAGGGGCACACCGGGGACGATGTCCGGCTGGCGGCACGGGGTGCCGAGGCGCAGGCGATGCTGGGCGAGCTGGCGGCGCAGGGCGGGGACGCCGGGGCGGCGGCCGAGCTGTTGGCGAAGGCGTCGGCCATGTACGCGGCCGTGGGCCTGCCGTGGCTCGCGGTGGAGTACGAGGCACGGCTGGCCGGACTCGCCCACCACCTGGGCGACATGGCGGAGGCGGAGCGGGCGCTGCGGGCGGCCTTGGAGCACGGCGGGCCGTATCTGGAGGCGCCGGGGCGGGCCCAGCTGCATCTCCAGCTCGCCGAGGTGGTCGGGGGTCTCGACCGGGCCGAGGAGGCCGCGGAGCACGCCCTGGAGGCCGCGCACTGGGCCGACGAGGCAGGTGCCGGGCCGACGTTGGGCGCCTGGGCGCGGCATCAGCTCGGCGGGTTCCTGCTGCGGCAGGGGCGTTGGGCGGAGGCCGCCGAGGTCCTCGAGTCGGCGCTGCCCGACCTGACCGCCGAGACGCACGGCGAGGGCGCGGTCGTCCAGACGCTGTGGTGGGTGGGCGACTGCCTGAGCGAGCTGGGAGAACACCGGGCGTCCGCCGAACGCCGGATGCAGGCCGCCGAGATCGCCCGGCACTGGCCCGAGCAGCACGACCACGCGACGCTCGCCCATCTCGCCGCCGAGTCCCTCGGCCACGCCGGGCTGCCCGCCGAGGCGGACCGGGCGTACGCGCGCGCCGGCGAGCTGTGGCGGACCGTCGGCAACGTGCACGGGCTGATCCGCGCGCTGCGCGCCCGCGCCTGGCTCGCGCTGCGCGGCGATGAAGGAGTGGCGGGCGCAAGGGAGTTGATGGCCGGCGCGATCGGCGAGTGCGAGGCGGCACTGGCCGCGGCCGGTGACGAGGAGACCCGGGAGCGGTTGACCGGCGAACTCGGCGACACACACCGGCAGTTCGGTGAGCTGTTGGCGCGGTCGGTGACCGAGGAAGCGCAAGACGCGGCGATCCAGGGGGCGTTCGAGGAGGCCCTGGCTCAAACGGCCCGCGCCGCCGCCGTGTTCGCGCTCCTCGGCGAGGCCGCCCTCCACCACCGCACCGGTGCCGAACTCGCCGCCGGCTGGCTGGAGGCGGACCTCAGCCGTCCCGACGCGGCGGCGGCACGCGCGCGCGTGGTGCTCCGGGCGTACGAGAACGCCGGCCCGGACGACGAGACCGTGGCCGCCCGCCGAGCCGAGGCGGAACAATTGCTCCAGCTCAAGGAGGAGCGGGAACAGGCCCCGTAAATGGGCCCGGCTATTCGACGCCGATGAGCAGCAGGGCGCCTTGCCGGCCGCCCCGGTACACCACCGTGTCGACCGCCAGATAGGTCTCCCGGACATGCGCTTCCAGGTGGCCGGCGACGTTTTCGGGGGTCTCGTCGCCGAGAACCAGCGTGACGAGTTCGCCGCCGGCCGACAGCATGCGGTCGAGCACGGACCGGGCCGTCGCCGTGACGTCGGCCCCGATGACCGCCACATCGCCGTCGACGAGGCCCAGGATGTCACCGGCCTGGCAGATGCCGGCCATGGTCCAGGACTGGCGCTCGGCGATCTCCACCTCGGCGTGGCGGGTGGCGCCCGCAGCCGAGGTCATCGCGACGACGTCCTCGTCGAAGCGGCGCTCGGGCTGGTGCACGGCGAGCGCGGCGATGCCCTGGACCGCCGAGCGGGTCGGGATGAGAGCCACCCGGATGCCCTCCGCGCGGGCCTGCTCGGCCGCGGCGGCCGCGGTGTGGCGCAGGTCGGGGTCGTTGGGCAGCAGCACGACCTCGCGCGCGTGGGCCCGCCGGACGGCCTGGACGAGTTCCCCGCTGGCGGGCGGCTCCCCGGGGCGCGCGAGCACGGTGGTCGCGCCGGCCTCGCCGTAGAGACCGGCCAGGCCCTCGCCCGGTACGACGGCGACGACCGCGCGCTGGGCGCGCTCCCGGGGCGGACGTTCGGCGCCGGTGGTGTGGACGTCGCCGAGTCCGAAGTGGGTGATCCGGATGCGGTGCGGCCGTCCCGCCTCGACGCCCGCCTCGACGGCGGCGCCCGCGTCGTCCACGTGCACATGGACGTTCCACAGTCCGTCGCCGCCGACCACGACGAGGGAGTCGCCCAGGGCGTCCAGCCGGTTCCGCAGCCGGGTGACGGCCGTGTCGTCGGCCTCCAGGAGGTAGATCACCTCGAAGGCGGGGGCGCTCTCGCGGTGGTCCGCGGCGCCGTCCTCGCGGCCGACGGTGATCGCTTCCTCCGCGGACGCGGCCGGGTCGGCTCCCGGTCGCCCGGTGTCCACGCGCGCGTGCGGGACGAAGGCGGGGTTCTCGCCGGTGAACGTCTGCACCAGCGCCGCCAGGACCGCCACCAGCCCCCGGCCGCCGGCGTCGACCACGCCGGCCCGCTCCAGGACGGCCAGTTGGCCCGGGGTCGCGGCCAGCGCCGCGCACGCCCCCTCGTAGGCGGCCCGCGCGACCGTTGCGCAGTCGCCGCCGGTGCCGTCGGCCGCGTCGGCGGCGGCCGAGGCGACGGAGAGGACGGTGCCCTCGACCGGGTGGGCCACGGCCCGGCGGGCGGAGTCGGCCGCGTGCCGCAGGGCCCGTCGCAGGCCGTCCCCGTCGGTGTGAGCGGTCTCACCGTCGGCGGCGAGCACCTGGGCCATGCCCCGCAGCAGCTGCGCGAGGATGGTCCCGGAGTTGCCGCGGGCGCCGATCAGGGCGCCGTGCGCCATCGCCCGGGCCGCGTCGGCCAGTTGCGGCCGCTCCGCGGTCAGGGTGCCGTGCCCGGCGAAGACCGCCTCGACCGCCGTGACGGCGGACTCCACGGTCAGGTACAGGTTGGTGCCGGTGTCCCCGTCGGCGACCGGGTAGACGTTGATCGCGTCGATCTCCTCGCGCGCCCGCCCCAGCGCCTCCAGCGCGAGTCCGCACCAGGTACGCACCGCGAGAGCGTCGAAGCAAGTCTGCGGCACCTGCGGCACCCGCCCCTCCCTGAGCTGCTGGACTGGGACGCAGCGTAGACCCCGGGGCGGTACCGGCTGGATCAGGGCTGGGCGCGGGGCCTCGACCAGGCATGGTAGTTTCGTTGTACTGGCGCGGTCGTTGTATGCTGCTCCGGTTGCCCGATCCCGATCGGGCCTCTTCCCCCCTGGCAGTGCCACTTCAGATCCTAGATCTCGATCCCGGCATGCCGGGATCATCCGTAAGTGCATCTGTGCATCTGAAGTCTTTGGAGTGACCCGTGGCTGCCAACTGCGACGTCTGCGGCAAGGGGCCGGGCTTCGGCAACAACATCTCGCACTCGCACCGCCGTACGCCGCGTCGCTGGAACCCGAACATCCAGCGCGTTCGTACCGTGGTCGGCGGGACGCCGAAGCGCGTCAACGCTTGCACCTCGTGCATCAAGGCCGGCAAGGTCACGCGCTGACGCCTAGCTAAGCGCGCGGCCACAGCTGGTTCGCTGCATTGAGCCGGTCCACCTCGTGTGGGCCGGCTTTCTGCTGTGCGCGGCCGGGACCGCGTCAGGCGGGCGTTCCACCGGAACACCCGCCCCCCTTGTCGTAGGCGTGACTAGGACTCGATGTCCCCGAAGTGGTCCCAGCCCCCCTTGCTGGTCCACGGCGCGCCGTCCACCGTCACCTGCGGCAGCGCCGACGGGTTGAGCACCTCCCCGATCACCCGCCAGCGGGCGGGCAGCTTCACCTCCGGCGGGAAGGTCGCCACGATGGCGTGGTCCTCTCCCCCGGTGAGCACCCACTGCATGGGGTCGACGCCGACCGCCTGCCCGATGTCGTTCATCTGGGTCGGGATGTCGATCGCGCCGGAACGGATGTCGATCCGTACCTTGCTCGCCTCCGCGATGTGCCCCAGGTCGGCGATGAGTCCATCGCTGACGTCGCACATCGCGGTCGCGCCGAGCGCCGCCGCCGCCGGTCCCGCGTGGTACGGCGGCTCGGGGCGCCGGTGCGCCTCCACGAAGGCGCGCGGCGAGCGGAAACCACGGGACAGCACCGCGTAGCCGGCCGCCGACCAGCCCAGCCAGCCGGTCACCGCGATGACGTCACCGGGCCGCGCGCCGCCCCGGGTCACCGGCTCGTGGCCGCGCAGGTCGCCGAGCGCGGTGATCGACACCATGATCAGGTCGCCCCGTACGACATCGCCGCCGACCACCGAGGCGCCCGCGACCTGGCATTCGTCGCGCAGCCCGTCCATCATCTCGGCCGGCCAGGTGACCGGGAGTTCGGCGGGCACGACCAGACCGAGCAGCAGCGCCGTCGGTACGGCACCCATCGCGGCGATGTCCGCGAGGTTCTGCGCGGCGGCCTTGCGTCCCACGTCGTACGCGGTGGACCAGTCACGGCGGAAGTGGCGCCCCTCCAGCAGGATGTCGGTGCTCGCCACGACTCTGCGGTCGGGCGCGGCGACCACCGCGGCGTCGTCGCCGGGGCCGACCCGGACCGCGGGGGTGGTGGTGAGCCGGGAAGTGAGCTCCTTGATGAGCCCGAACTCCCCCAACTCACCGACGGTGCCCTTCATCGTTCGTCCTCTTCTCCTGCCGACGGCGCCCGGTCGCGAGCCGTCGGCGTGGTCGGTACGGTCGAGGTGACCGTCAACTTCTGCGGTGCCCGCACCCTGGCGCGCGAGCCCGGTCCCTCACAGGTCTCCCCGCGGCGAGCGGCGACGCGATACCGTGGCGTTCCTTTTCCCCACATGATCCTCGTGGCCGCCCTGGAGGTTCCGTGGTACAGGCGTACATCCTGATCCAGACGGAGGTCGGCAAGGCGTCGACCGTCGCCGAGACGATCAGCAAGATCTTCGGAGTGATCCAGGCCGAGGACGTGACGGGACCGTACGACGTGATCGTGCGCGCCCAGGCCGACACGGTCGACGATCTCGGCCGCATGGTGGTCGCCAAAGTCCAGCAAGTGGACGGGATCACCCGCACCCTGACCTGCCCGGTGGTGCATCTGTAGCCCCCGTCTACCCTTGGCCGGTGAACTCTTTCCGCCGCCGGCACCGCACTTCGATCGGTCTGACCGTGCTGGCTCTGCTGGTCACGGTCGCGGGCTGCTCCTCAGCAGACGACAGCGCGTCGGCGGCGGTTCCCTCGCCGGGCGCGAAGGTGGCCGGGCTCTGCCGTGACCTGGACAAGGTGCTGCCGTCCAGGGTCGACGGCCTGGGCCGCCGGGATCCCGAGCCCGCGTCGACACTGACCGCGGGCTGGGGGGACCCGGCGATCATACTGCGCTGCGGTGTCGTCAGACCCGCGAAGATGACCGACCCCGAGGCCGACGGAGTCGACGTGAACGGGGTCGGCTGGCTGCTGGAGAAACGGGACGACGGCTCCTTCCGGTTCACCACCACGCTGCGCGAGGCGTATGTGGAGGTGGCGATACCCAAGAGCCGTACCGGGGACGGGGTGGCGCCGCTGGTGGATCTGGCGCCCGCCGTGAAGAAGGCGATCCCGGCGGGGATCGCCTTCTGATCAGCGCAGCCCGGTGGGCCGGCGCAGCGCCGCCTCGATCAGGCGGTCCACCAGTTCCGGGTACGGGACGCCGGTGGCCTGCCACATCTGGGGATACATGGAGATCGGCGTGAAGCCGGGCATCGTGTTGATCTCGTTGATGACGAACTCCCCTTCCTCGGTGAGGAAGAAGTCCGCGCGCACGAGCCCCTCGCAGGACGCCGCCTCGAAGGCGTCGACCGCGAGCCGCTGGACCTCGGCGGTCTCCTCCGGCGTCAGCGGGGCGGGCACCAGGCCCGGTGTCGAGTCGATGTACTTCGCCTCGAAGTCGTAGTACGCGTGCGCCTCGGGCGGCGGGATCTCGGCGGGCACGCTCGCCCGCGGGCCGTCCTCGAACTCCAGCACCCCGCACTCGATCTCGCGCCCGCGCAGCGCGGCCTCCACGATGATCTTGGGGTCGTGCAGCCGGGCCTCGGCGATCGCCTCGTCGAGGCCGGCCAGGCCGTCGACCTTGGTGATGCCGATCGAGGAACCCGCGCGCGCGGGCTTCACGAACAGCGGCCAGCCGTGCTCGCCCGCGAAGTCGACGATCTTCCCGCGGACGGCGGCGCCGGCGTCCCCGTCCGGCGCGGACCCCTGCCACTCGCGCGGCCGGATCACCAGGTACGGGCCCACGTTGAGACCGAACGAGGTGAACACCCGCTTCATGTACTCCTTGTCCTGGCCGACGGCCGAGGCGAGCACGCCCGCGCCCACGTACGGCACTCCGGACAGTTCCAGCAGCCCCTGAAGGGTGCCGTCCTCGCCGTAGGGACCGTGCAGGACGGGGAAGACGACGTCGACCTCGCCGAGGGCCTTGGGGACCGATCCCGGTTCGCTGTAGACGACTTCGCGGTTGGCGGGGTCGACGGGGAGCACCACGACGCCCTCGCTCGACTCGGCGAGCTCGTCGACGCTCGGCGTACGGCGCTCGGTGATCGCCATGCGGTCCGGTTCGTCGGCGGTGAGCGCCCAGCGGCCGTCGCGGGTGATGCCGATCGGCAGGACGTCGTACTTGGTCCGGTCGATGGCTCGCAGGACGGCGCCGGCGGTGACCACGGAGATCCCGTGTTCGGAGCTGCGACCGCCGAACACGACGGCCACACGCGGCTTGCGTGGCGGCTGTTCGGGGCTCTGGGAGAGGTTCTCGGTGCTCATATCGCGTTGAGCGTACCCGGTGGTAGTGCCGTGTCGCAGCGTCCGCGGACGGGCGTTGCTCAGCGTCGTTCGGGCTTCGCGCTGCGCGACATCAGCTCCTTGAGGGCGACCACCGGGGGCTTGCCCTCGTGCACGATGCCGACGACCGTCTCGGTGATCGGCATGTCGACACCGTGGCCACGGGCCAGATCGAGCACGGACTCACAGGACTTGACGCCCTCGGCGGTCTGCCGGCTGACCGCGATGGTCTCCTGGAGGGTCATGCCCTTGCCGAGGTTGGTGCCGAAGGTGTGGTTGCGCGACAGGGGCGAGGAACAGGTCGCCACCAGATCGCCCAGCCCGGCGAGTCCGGAGAAGGTCAGCGGGTCGGCGCCCATCGCGAGGCCGAGCCGGGTCGTCTCGGCGAGGCCGCGGGTGATGAGCGAGCCCTTGGCGTTGTCGCCGAGCCCCATGCCGTCGGCGATGCCGACGGCGAGCCCGATCACGTTCTTCACGGCGCCGCCGAGTTCGCAGCCGACGACGTCGGTGTTGGTGTACGGCCTGAAGTACGGCGTGTGGCAGGCGGCCTGGAGCCGCTGGGCGATCACCTCGTCGGTGCAGGCGACCACGGCGGCGGCCGGCATCCGGGCGGCGATCTCCCGCGCGAGGTTGGGCCCGGTGACCACGGCGACGCGGTCGGCGCCGACCTTGGCGACGTCCTCGATCACCTCGCTCATCCGCATGGTGGAGCCGAGTTCGACGCCCTTCATCAGGGAGACGAGGACGGTGTGCGGCGCGAGCAGCGGGGCCCAGACGGCGAGGTTGGCGCGCAGGGTCTGGGAGGGGACCGACAGGACCGTGAAGTCGGCGTCGGCCGCGGCCTCGGCGGGATCGGTGGTGGCCCGCAGATTCTCCGGCAGTTCGACGCCGGGGAAGTAATCGGGGTTCGTCCGGCCGGAGTTGATGGCCTGGGCCACCTCCGGACGGCGCGCCCACAGGGTGACCTCGCACCCCGCGTCGGCGAGCACCATCCCGAAGGCCGTGCCCCACGAACCGGCGCTGAAGACCGCCGCCTTGACCGGCTTGCTCACGTGCCCTGCTCCTCTTCCTGTTCCTGTTCCTGCTCGGCGCCCGGCTCCAACTGCCGTGTCTGCGCGGCCGTTCGCTGCCGCTGCTCGATCCGCTCCAGGCGCGGATCGTACGGGGTGTCGGGGGCCTTCTCGCCGCGGATCTCCTCCAGCAGGCGGGTGATGGCGGCCATGATGACCTCGGTGGCCTCCTTGAGGAGCTCCGGGGTCATCTCCCGCCCGTAGAAAGGCGAGAGGTCCACCGGCGGGCCGGCCAGCACCTGGCTGGTCTTGCGCGGGAGGACGTGCAGCTTCCTGGCGTAGGGCGGCAGCAGTTCGTTGGCGCCCCACTGGGCGACGGGGATCACCGGGCACTTGGTCTCCAGGGCCACGCGCGCGGCGCCGGTCTTGGCGGTCATGGGCCACTGGTCCGGGTCCCGGGTGATGGTGCCCTCCGGGTAGAACGCGACGCACTCGCCGCGCTCCACGGCCCCGATCGCGGCGCGGAAGGCGCTGAGCGCGTCCGTGGTCTCGCGGTAGACCGGGATCTGTCCGGTGCCGCGCATCGCGGCGCCGACGAATCCCGAACGGAAAAGGCTGCTCTTCGCCAGAAATCGGGGAACCCGCCCGGTGTTGTACTGGAAGTGCCCGTATGCCAGGGGATCCACGTGTGAATTGTGGTTCACCGCCGTGATAAACCCGCCCTCGGCCGGAATGTGCTCCATTCCCCGCCAGTCCCGCTTGATCAGAACCAGCAACGGCGGTTTGCAGAGGACCGCCGCGAAGCGGTACCAGAAGCCGATTCTGCGGCGGGGCACGCGAACACCTTCCTCTTGGACCTGGAGCCGCCCAAGTGTCGCCCCAGGCCGCCGGTCTGTCGAGAACACCGTACGCCCCGCCGCCCGCACCGCCAGGGGCGCCGGGTGACAATGGCCGCGACAAGAGAGGGGCGGAACGCCCGTGCAGTGGACCCTCGTCGTACCCGTGAAGTCCTTGGCGCGCGCCAAGAGCAGGCTGTCGGACACCGCCGGCGACGGACTGCGCCCCGGCCTCGCCCTCGCCTTCGCCCAGGACACCGTGACGGCGGCGCTGGCCTGCCCGGCGGTGCGTGCTGTGGCGGTCGTCACGGACGACGTCCTGGCCCGGCGGGAGCTGGCCGCGCTGGGTGCCCGCATCGTCCAGGAGGAGCCGGGAGGCGGCCTGAACGCCGCTCTGCGGCACGCGGCGGCGGCCGTGCGGGGTCCGCGCCCCGACAGCCGCGTGGCCGCCCTGAACGCCGATCTGCCGGCCCTGCGGCCCCTGGAATTGGCCCGGGTGCTGGACGCGGCCGGTGAATTCCCGCGCGCTTTCCTCCCGGACGCGGCCGATATCGGCACCACGTTGCTTTCGGCGCACGAGGGCCGGGAATTGCACCCGGCTTTCGGCCCGGATTCCCGCGCGCGCCATCGGGCGTCGGGCGCCGCGGAACTCACCCTGGACGCCGTGGATTCCGTACGGCAGGACGTGGACACCGGGGACGATCTGCGGGCGGCGCTGGCCCTCGGGGTGGGCCCGCGCACGGCGGCGGTGGCGGCGCGGCTGCTGATTCCCGGGCAGTAGGCTGCGCGCATGCAGGCGACCGCTTACACCTACGACGCCGGGACGCGCACCGGCAGTGTGCTGCTCGACGACGGCACCGCGGTGCCGTTCGACGCCCCCGCGTTCGAGGCGGGCGGGCTGCGGCTGTTGCGGCCGGGGCAGCGGGTGCGGATCGAGACCGAGGGTCCCAAGGACGCGCCGCGGATCACGCTCGTGACCCTCCAGACCTTCTGACCGCCTCACGTACGGCCCCGAACGCGCCGCGGGCCGGACTCCCGTGGGGAGTCCGGCCCGGCGCGTGAGTGCCCTGTGCTCCGCTGTCCTAGCGGGCGGTGGCCTTCTTGGCGGTGGTCTTGCGCGCCGTCGACTTCTTGGCGGGGGCCTTCTTGGCCGTCGCCTTCTGCGCCGGGGCCTTCTTGGCCGTCGCCTTCTTGGCGGTGGCGGTGGTCGCCGTGGTCTTCTTCGCCGCGGCCGACGTCTTCTTGGCGGTCGCCTTGTTCGCCGTGGCCTTCTTGGCGGTGCCGGTGGTCTTCTTGGCGGTCGCCCTGTTCGCCGTGGCCTTCTTGGCGGTGCCGGTGGCCTTCCGGGCGGTGGTCTTCTTCGCCGCGGCCTTCTTGACCGTCGCCGAAGCCCCGCCGCTCAGGCTGCCCTTGGGCGCCTTCTTGACGGCGACCTCGCCACCGCGCGGAAGTTTCTTCGAGCCGCTCACCAGGTCCTTGAAACCCTGGCCCGCGCGGAAGCGCGGCACGGAGGTCTTCTTGACCCGAACCCGCTCACCCGTCTGGGGGTTGCGGGCGTAACGGGCCGGACGGTCGACCTTCTCGAACGAACCGAAACCGGTGACCGAGACCCGGTCTCCGCTGACGACCGCGCGGACCACGGCGTCCAGTACCGCGTCGACCGCCTCGGCGGCCTGCTGACGGCCACCGACCTTGTCGGCAATCGCTTCTACGAGCTGCGCCTTGTTCACGTCTTCCCCTTCGGAGACATTGCCAGAACGAAAGTGTTCAAGCGTTTTCGCACGTTAGGCAGATATATACCGCAAATCAAACACGAAACGGGCTAATCACCCTTGTGCCGCAACGGACTCGGCTGTCCTGAACTTGTTCAGCGTTCCCCTTCGGGGAATCGACCCGCGTCGAGGTCTGCCGTGAACCGTTCCAGCCGCCTTGTCGCATCGGCGAGATCGTGCTTGGCCGCGGCCGTAATGACCAGCAGCTTCCGGGCCAGCGCCATCCGTACGCCCTCCGGGACTTGCAGTGCGCGCACCCTTGCGTGCGCTTCCTTGAGCTGGTCCGCGACCGCCGCATAGAGCTTGAGTTGGCCGTCGTGTTCCATGCACAGATTGTGCCATCTGGGGCGAGTTGTCGCCTGCGGGGGTCGCAACTGGCCCCTCGGGCGGCCTTCCCGACGCCGTCGAAGGCCCTGCCTGCAACCACCGCGTACCCGGTCAACACCCCATCTAACATGGGAAGTTGGCAGCCGCTTCCGGGCCTTGCGGGGCTGTTCGGGTGCGGACATGGCTGTACCCCCAATCGTGGCGATCGGGGGTACGGACAGGGTGTCGCGGTGGCCGGATACCGACCCGGGGAGACGCTCGCGGCGCCTCCCGCCCGGGGTCAGACCTGGACCGTCCGGGGCTTGTACGAGGGGCGCTTGGCCTCGTAGGCGGCGATGTCACCCTCGTTCCGCAGCGTGATGGAGATGTCGTCCAGTCCGTTCAGCAGCCGCCAACGGGCGTTCTCGTCGAGCTCGAAGGAGGCGGTGATGCCCTCGGCGCGCACCTCGCGGGTCTCCAGGTCGACGGTGATCTCGGCCGTCGGGTCCTGCTCGGTGAGGGACTGCAGCTGCTCCACGACGCTCTGCTCCAGGACCACCGTGAGCAGGCCGTTCTTGAGCGAGTTGCCGCGGAAGATGTCGGCGAAGCGGGACGAGATCACGGTCTTGAAGCCGTAGTTCTGCAGCGCCCACACCGCGTGCTCACGGGAGGAGCCGGTACCGAAGTCGGGGCCGGCCACCAGCACCGTGGCGCCCGCGCGCTCGGGCTGGTTGAGGATGAACGACGGGTCCTTGCGCCAGGCCTCGAACAGCCCGTCCTCGAACCCGTCCCGCGTCACCTTCTTGAGCCAGTGGGCGGGGATGATCTGGTCGGTGTCCACGTTGCCGCGGCGCAGCGGAACGGCCCGGCCGGTGTGCGTGGTGAATGCTTCCATGACTCTCAGACTCCAGCGGGCACGGGGGCGTCGGACAGGTCGGCGGGCGAGGCCAGGTGGCCCAGCACGGCGGTCGCGGCGGCGACCTGCGGCGACACCAGGTGCGTACGGCCGCCCTTGCCCTGCCTGCCCTCGAAGTTGCGGTTGGAGGTGGAGGCGGAGCGCTCACCGGGGGCCAGTTGGTCGGGGTTCATGCCCAGACACATCGAGCAGCCCGCGTGCCGCCATTCGGCGCCGGCCTCCTTGAAGACGACGTCCAGGCCCTCGGAGACGGCCTGGAGACCGACGCGCGCGGAGCCCGGCACGACCAGCATCCGTACGCCGTCGGCGACTTTGCGGCCCTCGACGATCGAGGCCACCGCCCGCAGGTCCTCGATCCGGCCGTTGGTGCACGAACCCACGAAGACGGTGTCGACCCGGATGTCACGCAGCGGCTGTCCGGCGGTCAACCCCATGTATTCCAGGGCCTTTTCGGCGGCGAGGCGCTCCGAGGCGTCCGCGTACGAGGCGGGGTCGGGGACGGTCGCCGAAAGCGGCGCGCCCTGGCCCGGGTTGGTGCCCCAGGTGACGAACGGCGCGAGCGCGGCGGCGTCGATGACGACCTCCGCGTCGAACTCCGCGTCCGCGTCCGACCGCAAGGTCTTCCAGTACGCGACGGCGGCGTCCCACTCCTCGCCCTCGGGGGCGTGGGCGCGGCCCTTGAGGTACGCGAAGGTGGTCTCGTCGGGGGCGATCATGCCCGCGCGGGCACCGGCCTCGATCGACATGTTGCAGATGGTCATCCGGGCCTCCATCGAGAGTTTCTCGATGGCGGAGCCCCGGTACTCCAGGATGTAGCCCTGGCCGCCGCCGGTGCCGATCCGGGCGATGATCGCGAGGATCAGGTCCTTGGCGGTGACGTCGTCGGGCAGTTCGCCGTCGATCGTGATGGCCATGGTCCTGGGGCGGGCCAGCGGCAGCGTCTGGGTGGCCAGCACGTGCTCGACCTGCGAGGTGCCGATGCCGAACGCGAGCGCGCCGAAGGCGCCGTGGGTGGAGGTGTGGGAGTCACCGCACACGACCGTCGTGCCGGGCTGGGTCAGACCCAGCTGGGGGCCGACGACGTGCACGACGCCCTGCTCGACGTCGCCGAGGGAGTGCAGACGCACGCCGAAATCCGCGCAGTTCTTGCGCAGGGTCTCCAACTGGGCGCGGGAGACCGGGTCGGCGATGGGCTTGTCGATGTCGAGGGTCGGGGTGTTGTGATCCTCGGTGGCGATGGTCAGGTCGAGGCGCCGAACGGGGCGTCCCGCCTGACGGAGGCCGTCGAAGGCCTGCGGGCTGGTCACCTCGTGCAGCAGGTGCAGATCGATGAAGAGGAGGTCGGGCTCGCCCTCGGCGCGCCGGACGACGTGGTCGTCCCAGACCTTCTCCGCGAGTGTCCTACCCATCGCTTTCCCTCCGGCCGGCAAAGGTGCGCCGGCGCATCTAGAGATTTTGGGAGGCGGCGCCCTCGCCCCTGTGATCGGGCGTCCGCCACCGGGCCCGTCGGTACTGCGGGCCGTTGTGCATTCAAGAGTGGCGCGTTCCCCCGGAAATTGAACTTGCGTTTCACAGAGTGAGACGCGAGTATCGTTGCATGGACAACAGTAGCGGCGTCGGCGTTCTGGACAAGGCAGCCCTTGTCCTGAGCGCTCTGGAGTCCGGTCCGGCCACCCTCGCGGGTCTGGTCGCGGCGACCGGGCTGGCTCGACCCACGGCCCACCGGCTGGCCGTGGCCCTGGAACACCACCGCATGGTGGCGCGTGACATGCAGGGCCGGTTCATTCTCGGCCCCCGCCTCGCCGAGCTGGCCGCGGCCGCCGGCGAGGACCGGCTGCTCGCCACGGCGGGCCCGGTCCTGACCCATCTGCGCGACCTCACGGGCGAGAGCGCCCAGCTCTACCGCCGCCAGGGCGACATGCGCATCTGCGTCGCCGCCGCGGAGCGCCTCTCCGGCCTGCGGGACACGGTCCCGGTCGGCTCGACACTGACGATGAAGGCGGGCTCGTCCGCGCAGATCCTGATGGCCTGGGAGGAGCCGGAGCGTCTGCACCGGGGCCTCCAGGGCGCCCGCTTCACCGCGACCGCCCTCTCCGGCGTACGGCGCAGGGGCTGGGCCCAGTCCATCGGCGAGCGCGAGCCGGGAGTCGCGTCCGTCTCCGCGCCCGTCCGGGGCCCCTCGAACCGCGTGGTGGCCGCCGTCTCCGTCTCCGGCCCCATCGAGCGGCTGACCCGCCACCCGGGCCGGATGCACGCCCAGGCGGTCATCGACGCCGCCGCCCGCCTCTCCGAGGCGCTGCGCCGCACCGGTTGAACTCCCGCCCACACGTGGAGGAGGGCCTGCCCCAACGCCGCGGCAGGCCCTCCTTCATGTCCGGGCACGGACCCGGACGAGGGACGAGTCAGTCGGCGTCCGCCGTCGGCGAGCGGTAGGCGAACCGGTCCTGGGCCCGCCTGCCCCGCTTCTCCACCGGCACCTGACCGTGCGCCGCCGCGAGCCCGAAGGCAGGCATGTCGGCGTAGATCGCCTCGTACGACCCCTCCGGCACGACATAGCTCTCGTGCCACAGCCCGACATGCCCGCGCGCCTTCCCGGCCCGCTCCTTGCGGTTGACGACCGCCCAGGCCCGGTGATGGAACATGTCCGGCGCATGCGCGTACGCGTAGAGCTTCTCCTTCGACTCCCAGTACTGGACGACGTAGTACGTCCTGGGTGACGCCGTCAGCAGCACGTGGCCGAGCAGGCCGCGGCTGCGGTCCTTCCGCAACTCGCGCAGCATGCGCGGCATCGCGAGCAGGACCGGCCCCCAGTGGTGCACGGCCCAGAAGCGGTTGATGCGCATGCCGATCAGCAGCACCACCACCTCCCCCTCGGCGGCTGCCGTCGTACGACCGGTGACCGGCTTCGTGAACATGGCTCCCCCTTGTTGGGTACCGGGACTATCCGACGACCCATGCTTGGATAGTGCCGGTACCCGACGAAAGGCACAAGGGATGCGGCTGGCCGAGTTGAGCGAGCGCAGCGGTGTGTCCATCGCGACGATCAAGTACTACCTGCGCGAAGGGCTGTTGGCGCCGGGGCGGCAGGTCAACGCGACCACCGCCGAGTACGGCGAGGAGCACCTGCGCCGGCTGCGGCTGGTGCGCGCGATGATCCAGGTCGGCCGGGTGCCGGTGGCGACGGTCCGCGAGGTGCTCGCGCACGTCGACGACGACTCCCTCGGCCGCACTGTCCGGCTGGGCGCGGCGCTGTGGGCGCTGCCGCAGGTCCCCGAGCCGGACGTGGAGGACGAACAGGAACGGGCGGCCCGCCGCGAGGTGGACCGGCTGCTGGAGACGGTGGGCTGGTCCAACGCCCGGGCCCTGGTGACCATTTCGCCCGCCTACCGTTCCCTGGTGACTGCGGTCGCCACGTTCCGGCGGCTCGGCTACGACTGGAGTCCCGAACTCATCGTCGGCTACGCCAAGTTGATGCACCAGGCGGCCGTCCTCGACCTGGACTTCGTGGAGACGCGTCCATCGGAGGCGGAGAAGGTCGAGACGGCGGTCGCGGGCGCGATCTTCGTCGAGCCGATGCTGCGGGCCCTGCACCGGCTGGCCCAGGAGGAGGAGTCAGCACGGCGCTACGGCTTCGAGTAGCGGGCCCGGGAACGCCGAAGGGCCCTCACCGAAGTGAAGGCCCGTAGGACATTGAGTACCCCCGACCGGATTCGAACCGGCGCTACCGCCTTGAGAGGGCGGCGTGCTAGGCCGCTACACAACGGGGGCCTACCTTGCGTTTCCGCAGAGTTGAGCTGGTCTACCAGGACTCGAACCTAGAATGACGGTACCAGAAACCGTAGTGTTGCCAATTACACCATAGACCAATGCGATGTCGAGCAAATCGTACCGTACCCCCGACCGGATTCGAACCGGCGCTACCGCCTTGAGAGGGCGGCGTGCTAGGCCGCTACACAACGGGGGCCCTAGCGATCCTGCATGAGAGACAGCGGGTGCGACCCTGACTGCCTTCCTGGGAAGGATCTGTACCCCCGACCGGATTCGAACCGGCGCTACTGCCTTGAGAGGGCAGCGTGCTAGGCCGCTACACAACGGGGGCTTTGCAGATACTGAGTGCAATTCAAAGCGTCTGCGAGCTGGCCTACCAGGACTCGAACCTAGACTAACTGAACCAGAATCAGTCGTGCTGCCAATTACACCATAGGCCACTGGAACGCAAGCCCCGAGGGGATCTTGTTCTAGCTTGCGCCTCGGGGTTCCGGCCTTTCGGCCCGCCCTTCCGCGGCGCAGGAAGAACATTACCCGAAGGTGGACGGGGCTCCAAAACGGGTATCGGCGCCGAGCAGGGCGGGGAGTTCGGCGAGGGAGACGATCCGGTGCCGCCCGGCCGCGTCACCGGGCACATACGCACCGTCGCGGTCGATCCACACCGAGAGCAGGCCCGCGTCGGCCGCGCCCCGCCCGTCGATCTCCGGGTGATCACCGACGTACGCCACCTCGTGCGGGGGCAGTCCGAGGGCGTCGCAGGCCGCCAGGAAGGCTCCGGCCTCGGGCTTGGAGACGCCGAGTTCGGCGGCGCACAGGACGGCCTCGAAACGGTCGCGGACGCCGAGGACGCTCAGTTTGCGGTGCTGGACGGTGAGGCTGGAGTTGGAGAGGACGGCGTGCCGGTGGCTGGCCGCGAGGGCGTCCAGGACCGGCAGCACGTCCGGGAAGAGGGCCCAGGCCGTCTCGTAGCGGGTCACGTAGCGGCCGAACCAGTCGTCGGCCGCGGCGTCGGTCAGTTCCGCGCCGAGGAAGACGCGGACGCGGTCCCGGCGCTGGCCCTCGAAGGTCGTCTCGCCGGCCGCGAAGCGCGCCCACTGCGCGTCGGTCACCTCGCGCCAGCGGACGAGGGCCGCCTCCGCCGTGCCGTAACCGGCGAGCAGCCCCTCGGCGTCGAGGTGTTCGCGCATCCCGGCGCGGTCCGCCGTGGTGTAGTCGAAGAGGGTGTCGTCGACGTCCCAGACCACCGCGCGAATGCTCATGGTCCGACGGTAACCCGGGCCCCGGGCGGGCGCGGCCGGATCGGCGGTCGTCGCGTCATGCGGGAGCGTCGGAGAGGGACGGGGCGACGAAGAAGTCCGTGACGAAGCAGGTGATCCCGCCGGACGCGGAGCGCCCGATCCAGGTGGGGTAGGTGCCGTCGCCCCAGCCCGAGGTGAACGCGGCCAGTTGGTGGCCGGTGCCGGGCGCGGTGATGAGATGCGGGCCGGGCGACCAGGCGGACTGCTCGAAGGCGTCCCAGAGCGGTCCCTCGTCGCCCGCGCAGTCGGGGAAGGAGTTGTCGGCCGCCGCGTCGTAGAAGGCGCCGGTGCCGGCGTCGACCCCGTAGCCGTAGAACTCGTCGGCGTCCAGGTCGGCGAGGTCCTGGCCGGGCTGGAGGGCGAGTTCCCAGCCGGTGGCGGGCTCGTCGCGTATCACCAGGCGGGCCGCGGCGACGCGCAAGTGCGGTTCCCCGGAAGGGGGTTCACCGGGTTCGGTGAGGGTCGCCACGGCCGCCTCGACGCGGTAGCGGCCGGGCTCGACGGTGGCCGTGAACGGCTCCGCCTCGCCCTGGCCCAGGCAGAGGAAGGGGTCGCAGGCGATGATCTGGCCGGTGGGCAGCCACAGTTGGCCGCCGTCCACGAGACGGATCACGCCGACGGTCCCGGACTCCTTCTCCCGGAACGTGCTTCCGGGCGTGAAGAGCCACGCGTAGTCACGAGCGGTCATCGGCATCAACAGGGGCCTTCCGGGACGATCTCCAGTCGCCAGGAACCATAGTCCCCGGCACCGACAACGCCGAGGGGCGGCGGCCCTGTCGGCCGCCGCCCCGTCACGCGTGCGTGCGTTACGCGGTCAGCTTCGCGAGCGCCGCGTCGATCCTGGCCAGCGTCTTCTCCCGGCCCAGGATCTCCAGGGACTCGAAGAGCGGCAGGCCGACCGTACGGCCGGTGACGGCGACGCGGACCGGGGCCTGGGCCTTGCCGAGCTTCAGGCCGTGGGTCTCACCGGCAGCCAGGACCGCCTCCTTGAGGGAGTCGGGCGAGGACCAGTCGGCCTGGTCCAGCTTCTCCCGGGCCGTGCGCAGCAGGGCGTCGGAGCCCTCCTTCATCGCCTTGGCCCAGGACGCCTCGTCCTCGGCCGGCTCCGGCAGGAAGAGGAAGTCGACGTTGTCGGTGATCTCGGAGAGGACCTTGAGGCGGGTCTGCGCGTGCGGCGCGACGGCCTGCCACTTGGCCTCGTCGAAGTCCTCGGGCGCCCAGGGCGCGAACGGCGCCCGCAGCCAGGGCGCGCAGCGCTCGGTGAAGTCCTTCACGTCGAGCAGCCGGATGTGGTCGCCGTTGATCGACTCGCACTTCTTCAGGTCGAAACGGGCCGGGTTGGGGTTCACGTCGGCGATGTCGAAGGCGGCGACCATCTCGTCCATCGTGAAGATGTCCTGGTCGGCCGAGAGCGACCAGCCCAGCAGGGAAAGGTAGTTGAGCAGTCCCTCGGGCAGGAAGCCGCGCTCCCGGTAGAGGTTGAGCGAGGCCTGCGGGTCGCGCTTGGAGAGCTTCTTGTTGCCCTCCCCCATGACGTACGGCAGGTGCCCGAAGGACGGCACCGACTTGGCGATGCCCAGCTCGGTCAGCGCCTTGTAGAGGGCGATCTGGCGGGGGGTGGAGGAGAGCAGGTCCTCGCCGCGCAGGACGTGGGTGATCTCCATGAGGGCGTCGTCGACCGGGTTGACGAGCGTGTAGAGCGGGGCGCCGTTGGCCCGGACGATCCCGTAGTCCGGCACGTTCTCCGGGGTGAAGGTCAGCTCGCCGCGGACCAGGTCCGTGAAGGTGATCGTCTCGTCGGGCATCCGGAACCGGACGATCGGCGTACGGCCTTCGGCCTGGTACGCCTCGACCTGCTCGGCGCTCAGGTCGCGGCAGTGGCCGTCGTAGCCGGACGGCCGGCCCGCGGCGCGGGCGGCGTCGCGGCGGGCGTCCAGCTCCTGCGTCGAGCAGTAGCAGTCGTAGGCGTGCCCGGCCTCCTTGAGCTTCCGCGCCACGTCCCGGTAGAGGTCCATGCGCTGCGACTGCCGGTACGGCGCGTGCGGGCCGCCGACCTCGGGGCCCTCGTCCCAGTCGAAGCCCAGCCAGCGCATCACGTCCAGGAGCTGGCCGTAGGACTCCTCGGAGTCGCGGGCCGCGTCGGTGTCCTCGATGCGGAAGACCAGCGTGCCCTGGTGGTGCCGGGCGAACGCCCAGTTGAACAGGGCGGTGCGGACCAGACCCACGTGCGGGTTGCCGGTGGGCGAGGGGCAGAAACGGACGCGGACGGGAGTGGAGGGGACGCTAGCCACGCTTGACAACCTTGTTGGTGAGAGTGCCGATGCCTTCGATGGTGACGGCGACCTCGTCGCCGACGGTGAGCGGTCCGACGCCTGCCGGGGTGCCCGTGAGGATCACGTCGCCGGGCAGCAGCGTCATGGCCTCGGTGATGTGGACGACCAGGTCCTCGATCGAGTGGATCATCTCGCTGGTCCGGCCGAGCTGCCGCTGCTGTCCGTTGACGGTGAGCTGGATGGTGAGGTCGGACGGGTCGAGGTCCGTCTCCACCCAGGGGCCGAGCGGGCAGGAGGTGTCGAAACCCTTGGCGCGGGCCCACTGCTTCTCGCGCTTCTGGACGTCCCGCGCGGTGATGTCGTTGGCGCAGGTGTAGCCGAGGATGACGTCCTTCACCCGGTGGCGCGGGACCTCGCGGCACATCCGGCCGATGACGACGGCGAGTTCGGCCTCGTGGTGGAGGTCCTCGGTGAAGGCCGGGTACTGGATCTCGTCACCGGGGCCGATCACCGAGGTGGACGGCTTGAAGAAGGCGAACGGGACGTCGGGCACCTCGTTGCCGAGTTCCCGGGCGTGCTCGGCGTAGTTGCGGCCGTAGGCGACGACCTTGTTGGGGAGCACCGGCGGCAGCAGCCGGACCTTGCTCAGCGGGACCTTCGTACCGGAGCGTTCGAAGTCCGCGAACGGGATGCCCTTGATGATGTCGAGGACGAGCTCTTCCGGCCTGTCGCCCTCGACCACGCCGAAGGCGACATTCCCGTCGATGGAGAATCTGGCGATGCGCACGGGATCCTGGCGCCCCTCACTGAACCGGCTGGAGTCTGACGCTCCAGGCTAGCGCGGTGCGGGGCGGGCGCCGCGCCGATCACTCCGCGGCGGCGGTGCCCGCGGTGACCGGGATCTCGTTGAGGACGGTGCGGCGCGGGTTGGCGGTCTGGACCGGCAGCTCGACAGGGTGCTCCGGGCGCTCGGCGGTGCGCAGCTCGACGGCGTCGTCGAGGTGCGCCAGCGTCGTGCGCCGCGGGTTGGCAATGTTGCGGAACATCATCGTCGTCTTCACGGTTGTTCTGGCCCTGTCGTGTCGGGGCGTCCGGAGGGTCCCGAGGACCCCGGTGCGGGCGCGTGTTGTCGGATTTGCCATCCCTGTAAAGCGTCAGGCTAAACATCCGATTCCCTGGGGAAGCGGTGAAGACCTCATGATCCAGGTGTGAGTTTGCTCACGAACCCATGGACGAATCGGTCAATCCGGACCCGCGCCCCAACCCAACGAAACGGACATTGCACTCCTGAAGCAGCCATTCCGCTCCTGATCATGCCGACTGGGACACGTCCCAGGTCCCGAGGGAACGGTGCCAATGGCCCGGTTTGCGGTACCTCGCTTCCCACGTCCGGTAACGCGTTCCTCACCGTCCGTCACGGAGGTCACAGCCTGGCCTACGGGCCTTGTTGGAGATCCTGCACTGTGCTGGAATTCCACGGACCGCCGCATGACGAGCCCGGCGCGCAGGGGGCGCACTCAGCGCCGGGGGGCGGCGACAGGGGGAGCAGCACCGGTCACTCACGACCACCACTGGGGGGCGCGTTCAGGGCGCTCCCCAAGACGCCGACACCGTCCTTCCGTTCACGCGGAGGGGCGCCTGGTCCAGAGGTTGCGACGCTAGTGCAGGGACGTTTCAAGAGGGATGGCAGTGCTTCGGCGAAGCCGGAGCCGCATGGCGGGGCTGGGCCCATGACCGGCAGCTCCTCGCCCCAGCACGCCCAGAACCCGGGCCCGGCACCGTCCGGCGACGGCGGAGAGCGCACGGGGCGACCCGGCGCGTCCGCGCCCCCGAGCCCCGCGCCCGCGGCCAAGGCGAAGAACGCCAACAGCCCCGGCTCGCGCGTCGCGCTGCGCAACTGGCGTATCTCCACCCGCCTGGTGTCGCTGCTCGCGCTGCCCGTGGTCGCGGCCACCTCGCTGGGCGCCCTGCGCATCAGCGACTCCATGAACGACATCCAGCAGCTCGACAACATGAAGCTGCTGACGGACATGACCAAGCAGGCCACCGAACTCGCCGCCGCGCTCCAGGAGGAGCGCGACCAGTCGGCCGGCCCGCTGGCGCACGGTGCGAAGGCCACCGACTACACGGTCAAGGGCTACGAAGAGAAGACCGACCGCGCCAAGGACAACTTCATCAACGCCTCGGAAGAGGTGGACAGCGCCAGTAAGGACGGCAACCTCCAGGGCGTCCGCGAGAGCCTGGTCGGCCTCGCCACCGAGCTCGACAACCTGGACAAGATCCGCAAGACGGCGTACCAGGCGAAGAACAACTCGACGCAGACGGTCGACGCCTACCACCGTCTGATCACCCAGCTGCTCACCCTCTCGCAGGACATGGCGGAGGCCACCAGCAACCCGGAGATGATCCAGCGCACCCGCGCGCTGGCCGCCTTCTCCTCGGCCAAGGAGTTCTCCTCCGTCCAGCGCGCCGTGATCGCGGCGGCCCTGCCGGCCAACAACTCGACGTTCGGCGACCTCTCCGACAACGACCGGCTGTACGCCGACTCCGCTCTGGAGAGCGAGAAGTCGGAACTGAGCATCTTCCGCAACATCTACGGCGACCAGGGCGCCGAGGAGCTCATCCAGCCCATCGAGGACGGCAACCCGACCATCGAGTCGGCGGACACCTACGCCAAGCGCGCCCTCGACAACGCCAACGGTCTGCGGTCGCTGGACAAGCGGTCGTACAAGGACTGGGTGGACGACAGCTCGACCAAGATCGAGCAGATGAAGAAGATCGAGCACACGCTCCTGGAGGACATGGAGCAGAAGGCCCGCGAGCTGCGCGCCGCCTCGGAGCGCGAGGCGATCATCTCCGGTGCGCTGATCCTCCTCGTGCTCGGTGTCTCCCTCGTCGGCGCCTTCGTCATCGCCCGGTCCATGATCCGCTCGCTGCGCCGGCTCCAGGAGACCGCCAACAAGGTCGCCCAGGACCGGCTGCCCGAGCTGGTCAAGCAGCTCTCGGAGGCGGACCCGCAGGACGTCGACACCTCCGTCGAGTCGGTCGGTGTGCACTCCCGGGACGAGATCGGCCAGGTGGCCGCGGCCTTCGACGACGTGCACCGCGAGGCGGTCCGGCTCGCCGCCGAGCAGGCCCTGCTGCGGGGCAACGTCAACGCGATGTTCACCAACCTCTCGCGCCGCTCCCAGGGCCTCATCCAGCGTCAGCTCTCGCTCATCTCCGAACTGGAGTCCCGCGAGGCCGACCCGGACCAGCTCTCCTCGCTCTTCAAGCTCGACCACCTCGCGACCCGTATGCGCCGTAACGGCGAGAACCTCCTGGTCCTCGCCGGTGAGGAGCCCGGCCGACGCTGGACCCGCCCGGTCCCGCTGGTCGACGTGCTCCGCGCCGCCGCCTCCGAGGTGGAGCAGTACGAGCGCATCGAGTTGTCCTCCGTGCCGACCACCGAAGTGGCCGGCCGGGTCGTCAACGACCTCGTGCACCTCCTCGCCGAGCTGCTGGAGAACGCCACCTCGTTCTCCTCGCCGCAGACCAAGGTGAAGGTCACCGGTCACGCCCTGCCCGACGGCCGGGTCCTGATCGAGATCCACGACACCGGCATCGGCCTCTCTCCCGAGGACCTCGCCGCGATCAACGAGCGGCTCGCCTCGCCGCCCACCGTGGACGTCTCCGTCTCCCGCCGCATGGGTCTGTTCGTGGTCGGCCGCCTCTCGCAGCGCCACGGCATCCGTATCCAGCTGCGTCCCTCCGACTCCGGTGGTACGACCGCGCTGGTCATGCTCCCGGTCGACGTGGCCCAGGGCGGCAAGAAGCCCGCTCCGGGCAAGCCCGGCCAGGGTCAGATGCCCGGTGGTCCGGCCGCTGCCGCCGGTGTGGCCGCCGCCCGTCGCGGCGGTGGCCAGGGCGGTGCGCTCGGCGCGGGCGCGCCCGCCGGTGGCGGACTGCTCGGCGCCGGTGCCTCTCCGCGCGGCCAGGTCGGTGCGGGCCAGGGCCCGCGGGCCGCGCTGCCCGGTGCGGGCGGCGGATATCCCGGCAACCCGGGCAACCCCGGCGGAGCGCGCGGACCGCAGGGTCCCGGCGCGCCCCAGCAGGGCCGGCCGGCTCCGGCGGGTACGGGTGCCGGCATGTTCGGCCAGGCCCCGGGCGCCTCTCAGGGCATGCAGTCCGCCGGTACCGGTGGGTCGCAGGGCTTCGGTGACGGCCGACGCCAGGACGCCTTCGGTGGCGGGGCCCCCGGTCCCGTACCGCCGCAGCGCACCGAGGAGAGCGCCGAGCAGCCGGGTCGCGGCAGCCGGCGGCGCGGTCGTCAGCCGCAGCTCCCGCCGCGCGGCGGTGCCCGGCCCGAACTGCCCGGCGGCACCGACAACCAGCAGCAGCGCGTGCCGAGTTGGAGCGACGAGAACGCCCAGCCCCCGGTGGGCCGGAGCAACCTCGACGCCCCGCGCGGCCACGACGAGCAGGACCCGGCGCAGACCTCGCGGATACCCCGTGTCGAGGACCGGCAGAATCCGGCCGCGACCGCGGAGATCCCCCGGTTCGACGCCCTCCAGGGTCCGGGCGCCACCTCCGAGTTCGCCCGGCCCGACTTCGACGGGCCGCGTCCGGGTGCCAACACCCCGCACGACAGCGGACAGTTCGCCCGTCCGGGCATGAACGGCCAGCAGAACAACGGCCAGTTCCCCCGCCCGAACGGGAACGGAGCGCCGGACACGGGTCAGTTCCCGCGTCAGGACTTCGACGACCGGCGCCCCGCCGCGAACACCCCGCAGAACCCGGGCCAGCAGTACGTCCGTTCGGACGTCTTCGGCACCACGCCGACCGGCCCGAACGGCGGGGCCAACAACCCGTCCAACCCGGCGAACACGGGCCAGTTCTCGGTCCCGCAGGCCTACGACGCCAACTCCACGGGCCAGTTCGCCACCCCGGGCTACGACAACGGATCCACCGGCCGGCACAATCCGCCGGGCCGTCAGAACCCGTCGGACACAGGCCAGTTCGAGCGACCGCAGGTCAACGGGACCGGCGGCGCCTACCCGAACAACGGCAACAGCAACGGGAACGGCAACCGCAACGGCGTCGACCACGGCGCCCCCGGCATCCCCGCCCCGCAGCGCCACGTCCGCCAGGAGCCCGAGGCGCTTCCGCCCGCGACGGGTCCGGGCGACGGACGCACTCCGCTGTACGACACGCTGGAGACCAACTGGTTCCACGGCCAGCAGGCGGGACAGCAGCAGAGCAACGGCTCCGCGGCAGCGCCCGAACCGCAGCCGCAGGCACCGCAGACTCCCGCGACTCCCCCCCAACGTCCCGCCACGACCGCCTGGCGCAGCTCTCCGAACGACGACCTCGTCCGGCAGGCAGAGCGCGTACGGCAGCCCGCGGCGGGCGGCGTCACCACCTCCGGCCTGCCGCGCCGGGTACCCCGGGCCAACCTCGTCCCGGGCACGGCTCAGCAGCAACAGCACCAAGCCGGTCCGCAGGTCTCGCGTGCGCCTGATGAGGTACGCGGACGGCTGACCAATCTCCGTCGGGGCATCGCACAGGGCCGGCAGGCCGGTTCGGGCAACGGCCAGACCGGCAGCTTCCCCAGCCCCACTCACCAGCAGGAGCGTTAGTTGAGCCAGATGAGCCAGGCGGCACAGAACCTCAACTGGTTGATAACCAACTTCGTGGACAACACCCCGGGTGTGTCCCACACCGTCGTCGTCTCCGCCGACGGCCTCCTTCTGGCCATGTCGGAAGGGTTCCCGCGCGACCGCGCCGACCAGCTCGCCGCGGTCGCGTCGGGGCTCACCTCGCTGACGGCCGGGGCATCCCGGATCTTCGAGGGCGGCAGCGTGGCACAGACGGTCGTGGAGATGGAGCGAGGATTTCTCTTCCTCATGTCCGTCTCCGACGGCTCGTCGCTGGCGGTGCTGGCGCACCCCGAGTGCGACATCGGCCTCGTCGGCTACGAGATGGCACTGCTCGTCGACCGTGCGGGGGCGGTCCTCACACCGGACCTGCGCGCCGAACTCCAGGGCAGTCTGCTTCACTGACCGGCCCCGGCACCACCCGCCTCACCAAATCACCGTCCGGCCGCCACAATCCCCCCACCGGCCCCGTCAGACGGCCAGCCCTACCGACTTGCTGTCCCGCCCGGAGGATTCATGACCCCGCCCACCGCCTCTCATGATCCGTACGCCGAGCCGTACGGGGACGAGGGCGACCAGCCGCTGGTACGTCCGTACGCGATGACCGGCGGCCGGACCAGGCCGCGCTACCAGCTCGCCATCGAGGCCCTGATCAGCACCACGGCCGACCCGGCGGCGCTCATGGGACTGCTCCCTGAGCACCAGCGCATCTGCCACCTGTGCCGTGAGGTCAAGTCGGTCGCCGAGGTGTCGGCACTCCTGGCCATGCCACTCGGTGTGGCCCGCATCCTCGTCGCGGACCTCGCCGAGGCCGGCCTGGTGGCCATCCACCAGCCGGGCGGCGACGAGAACAACGGCGGCGCTCCGGACGTGACGCTGCTCGAAAGGGTGCTCAGTGGACTTCGCAAGCTCTGACGGAGGGCGGGCGACCACCTCCGCGAAGATCGTGGTGGCGGGTGGCTTCGGCGTGGGCAAGACCACGTTCGTCGGCGCCGTTTCGGAGATCAACCCGCTGCGCACGGAGGCCGTGATGACGTCCGCTTCGGCGGGCATCGACGACCTCACCCACACCGGGGACAAGACCACCACCACGGTGGCCATGGACTTCGGCCGTATCACGCTCGACCAGGACCTGATCCTGTACCTGTTCGGCACGCCCGGCCAGGACCGTTTCTGGTTCATGTGGGACGACCTGGTGCGCGGCGCGATCGGCGCCGTGGTCCTGGTGGACACCCGGCGTCTCGCCGACTGCTTCCCCGCGGTCGACTACTTCGAGAACAGCGGACTGCCGTTCGTCATCGCCCTCAACGGCTTCGACGGACACCAGCCGTACTCGCCGGAAGAGGTGCGCGAGGCTCTGCAGATCGGTCCGGACGCACCGATCATCACGACGGACGCCCGGCACCGCGCGGACGCCAAGTCCGCGCTGATCACGCTGGTGGAGCACGCTCTCATGGCCCGGCTCCGGTAGCCCGGGCGTGGCGTACCATGCAAGTCGGCAGTGCCGTACCGCAGTTGTCGTAGATGTCCCGGAGCCGACTGTGGCCTTTGCCACGGTCGGCCCCGGTGGTTCATAACGTTTCGGCAGTGGAATGAGCCGATACGGCCACGCCACGCGGTCACCCGGTGCCTGTGCGCTCACCATCGCCCCGCCTTTTGGCGGGGCTCGTTCTTTATGACCGTTTTATCTGGGGCCTACATCACTTGGAATCCCGGGTTTCCAGTGTTTGGATTCGCGCAGGCCCCCGTGCTGGAATGCCTGAACTGCCTAATAGTCAAAGACGTACTGACAGTCAGAGGTCAGTGACACACCGGGTTCTGAGATACCGCGGCACATCGTAGGTGCCGGCCGCCGAGAGGTTGTTGGTCGAGTGAGGCGAAGCAAGAACGGTCCCGAGCCGTCGGCCCGGGGCAACTTCACCCCGCCGCCGCGCGGAGCGGCGACCTCCCCTGTGCCGGGCGCGGAGCCCACGGCCACCCCCCCGCCGAGCGGCGGTCGTCTCTCTCCGCGCAACTGGCGGGTGCCGACCCGGCTGAACGCGATCCTGCTCATACCCGTGATGGTCGGCCTCGTCATGGGCGGCTTCCAGGTGCGGAGTTCGATCGAGACGTGGCAGAACGCGCAGGACGCGGAGCAGACCGCCCGTCTGGTGCGCGCCTCCCTCGCCTACAGCGACGCGCTGTACGAGGAGCGGGACAACAGCGCCGCGCCCCTGCTGCTCAACAACGACAAGGCGACCGTCACCGCCGTCCGCAAGAACACCGACCAGGCGGCCGACGCCTTCGACGCGGCGGCCCGGAACATGCCCCACAAGGCCGGTCTCGAACGCCGCCTCAAGCTCTTCCGGGTCCAGGAGCCCAAACTCCAGACCCTGCGCACGGCCGCCTTCACCACCAAGCTCACCGGTGTGCAGACCGAAGAGGGCTACACCGAGATCGCCCACCCGCTGATGGAGTTCGCCAACGAACTCGGCCTGGGCACCGGCAACATCACCAGCTACGGCCGTACCGTCTACGCGATCTCCCTCACCAAGGCCGCCCTCTCGCTGGAGCGGTCCATCGGCATGCACTTGCTGGTCAAGCCGGGTCCCGACGCGGGCAACCTGGCCAGCCAGCGCGTCGCGATCTCGTCGTACGCCTATCTGGAGCGGATCGCCGTAGAGGAGTACACCGGCGGCGGTACCGCGGCCGACGCGGCGAAGCTCACGGCGGCCACGAAGAAGATCCAGACGGACGGTGCCGCGCTGGCGGCGCAGGAGAAGGGCAAGGACTCCTCCTACGTGCCCCCGCCGTCCGACCCGACCACGATGGTCTCGGCGCTGGCGACCCTGAAGGGCACCGACCCGCTCTACCGTGAGGCCCTCGCGCAGAACGGCATCACGGCCAAGAACTGGTGGGCGGTCAACACCCTCAAGTACAACGCGTATCACAAGATCGAGTTCGACCTCGCCGACAAGGCGGTGAACGAGGCCGCCGGCATCGCCGACGACGCCAAGCAGTCCGCGATCATCACCGGCGCGGCCGTCGTGGTCGCCCTGCTCGCCGCGTTCATCCTGGCCGGCATGATGGCCCGCCAGATGAGCCGCGCGATGCGCCAGCTGCGCAACGCGGCCTTCGGGATCGCCGAGCAGCGGCTGCCGATGCTCGTCGACCAGCTCTCCCGCACCGACCCGGGCCGGGTCGACACCCGGGTGGCGCCGATCCCCATCACCACGACCGACGAGATCGGCGAAGTCGCCCGCGCCTTCGACCAGGTGCACCGGGAGGCCGTCCGGCTCGCCGCCGAACAGGCCCTGCTGCGCGGCAACATCAACGCGATCTTCACCAACCTCTCGCGCCGCAACCAGTCCTTGATCGAGGGCCAGTTGACCCTCATCACCGGCCTGGAGAACAACGAGGCCGACCCCGACCAGCTGGAGAACCTCTTCCGCCTGGACCACCTCGCGACCCGTATGCGCCGCAACGGCGAGAACCTCCTGGTCCTCGCCGGCGAGGAGCCGGGCCGCCGCTGGGACCAGCCGGTCCCGCTGGTCGACGTACTGCGCGCCGCCTCCTCCGAGGTGGAGCAGTACGAGCGCATCGAACTCTCCGGTGTCCCCGAGGCCGAGATCCACGGCCGTGCCGTGACCGACCTCGTGCACCTGCTGGCCGAGCTGCTGGAGAACGCCACGACGTTCTCCTCCCCGCAGACCAAGGTCCGGGTGACCGCCACCCGTCTCCCCGACGGCCGGATCATGATCGAGATCCACGACAAGGGCATCGGCCTGACCGCCGAGGACTTCGCGGACATCAACCACAAGCTGGCCAACCCGCCGACCGTGGACGTCGCGATCTCCCAGCGCATGGGCCTCTTCGTGGTCGGCCGGCTCTCCGACCGGCACGGCATCCGGGTCCAGCTGCGCCCCTCCGGCGAGCAGGCCGGCACCACCTCGCTGGTGATGCTGCCGGACGCGATCACCCACGGCGGCGGCGGCGAACAGCAGCTCCAGCGCGACGAGTTCACCGTCTCGCAGATCATGCCGGAGCAGCCGCGACCGCAGTCTCAGCCGCAACCGCAGTTCCGGGGTGAGGACTTCAACCACCCGCCGCTGCGCACGGCCGCCGAGCTGGGCTTCGACGACACCCGGTACTCCGAGGTCCCCGACGACATCCGCGAGCTGGACCCGGTGGGCCGCTCCCTGATGCGCGACGAGCGCCGCGCGGCGCTGGAGCCGGAGTCGCCCAAGCCGGCGCAGGAGGCCCCCGAAGCGCCGTCCTACCCGGAGTTCGACGCTTCCCAGCAGCAGCCGTACGGCAACGGGCAGCAGGGGTACCAGGAGCAGCCCGCGGCGTACGACGGTGGGCCGGCGTACGAGGAGCAGCAGACGTCGTACGACGCACCGCAGCAGCCCGCGTACGACGAGCAGTACTACGCGCCGAACGGCGGGCTGCCGCAGAACGGCTCCTTCCCCGACTCCTATGCGCAGGGCGGCGGTTACCCCGAGCCCTCGTATGCGGAACCGGTGCAGGAGGAGCAGGCGGCGGCCCACCCCGCTCCCTCGGAGACGTTCCCCACTTTCGATAAGCCGTCCTACCAGGACGACTGGCCGCAGCAGCCCGGTTACCAGAACGGCTATCCGGACCAGTACGCTCCGGAAGCGGAATCCGCGCAGGCCACTGACGTGGGCGAGCCGGACCGCGTAGGCTTCGACCGTCCGGGACCGGCCCCCTCCGCCGCTCACGCGCTGACCGACGCCGGACTGCCGCGCCGCGGTTCCGGTGCGAGCGGCAGCAGCAGCAGCAACGGCAGCGGGCCCGTACGCCAGGAACAGCCGGCCTCCGTGCCGGAGAGCAACGGCAGTGCGAACGGGACGGCCGTCGGTCCCACGGACTGGCGCTCGGCGAACGACGCGCGCTGGCAGCAGGCGTCGCAGCTGAAGAAGCCGAAGGCAGGCGGGGTCACCTCCTCCGGTCTGCCGCGGCGGGTACCCAAGGCCAACCTGGTCGAGGGCACCGCCGAAGCGACGCCCCAGGGCGGCCCACAGGTCTCCCGCGCTCCCGAGGACATCCGGGGCAGGCTGAGCAATCTGCGCCGCGGCGTCCAGCGGGGGCGCAGCGCAGGAAGCGAAACGAACGGCCAGGCCACTGGAGATCAGCACAGTGGGCCTGACAGCACCTACCACCAGGAGCGTTAGTGTGAGCCCGATGAGCCAGGCGGCGCAGAACCTGAACTGGTTGATCACCAACTTCGTGGACAACACCCCTGGTGTGTCCCACACGGTGGTGGTCTCCGCCGACGGACTCCTTCTGGCGATGTCCGAAGGGTTCCCCCGCGACCGCGCCGACCAGTTGGCGGCCGTCGCGTCGGGACTTACCTCACTGACCGCGGGTGCCTCGCGCATCTTCGAGGGCGGCAGCGTGGCACAGACGGTCGTGGAGATGGAGCGGGGATTCCTCTTCCTCATGTCCGTCTCCGACGGATCCTCACTCGCGGTTCTCGCTCATCCCGAGGCGGACATCGGCCTCATCGGGTACGAGATGGCGCTTCTGGTCGACCGTGCGGGTACGGTCCTGACCCCGGACCTTCGCGCAGAACTCCAGGGGAGCATTCTCAACTAACAGACAGACGGTGCGAATTGGTGTCCCGAGGCCATAAGGTTTCGGGACGCGGCTCCACATTGATGGGTGCCCGGCACAGTCGGAGGAGGAGAAAGTGGCAACACCCCCAGGCGGTTCGTCTTCGGGCAACTGGTCGTACGGCCCCCACCAGGGGCAGGGCGACGGTTCCCAGAACCGATACGACTTTCCCTCCTCCCCCAACTCGCACCGCCGTCCGTACCCGGGCCCGCAGGGTCCCGGACCTTCGCCGTACGATCAGCCGCCGGCACCGCGCATCCAGCCGGTGCAGCCGCAGCGCCGCGCTCCTGAAGCGGCACCGGCCGGATCGGCCAGCAATCCCTTGGTGCGCCCGTACGCCATGACGGGCGGTCGCACCAGGCCGCGGTACCAGCTCGCCATCGAGGCACTGGTGCACACCACCGCGGCTCCGCACCAGATGCACGGGCAGCTGCCCGAGCATCAGCGGATCTGCAACCTCTGCCGGGAGATCAAGTCGGTGGCCGAGATCTCGGCCCTCCTGACGATCCCTCTCGGCGTGGCCAGGATTCTCGTCGCCGACTTGGCGGAGGCGGGCCTGGTCGCCATTCATCAACCGGGCGGCGACGAGAGCGCCGGCGGCCAGCCAGACGTGACACTGCTCGAAAGGGTGCTCAGTGGACTTCGCAAGCTCTAGCGGCGGTCCTTCCCGCTCCACCACCTCGGCGAAGATCGTGGTGGCGGGTGGCTTCGGCGTGGGTAAGACCACGTTCGTCGGGGCCGTCTCGGAGATCAACCCGCTGCGTACCGAGGCCGTGATGACGTCCGCTTCGGCGGGCATCGACGACCTCACCCACACCGGAGACAAGACGACCACGACGGTCGCCATGGACTTCGGCCGTATCACCCTGGACCAGGACCTGATCCTGTACCTCTTCGGTACACCCGGCCAGGACCGTTTCTGGTTCATGTGGGACGACCTGGTGCGCGGCGCCATCGGCGCCATCGTCCTGGTGGACACCCGGCGTCTCGCCGACTGCTTCCCCGCGGTCGACTACTTCGAGAACTCGGGTCTCCCCTTCGTCATCGCCCTCAACGGCTTCGACGGCCAGCAGCCGTACAACCCGGACGAGGTCCGCGAGGCCCTCCAGATCGGTCCGGACACCCCGATCATCACGACGGACGCCCGCCACCGCGCGGACGCCAAGTCGGCCCTGATCACCCTGGTCGAACACGCCCTGATGGCCCGCCTGCGGTAGCCACCTCCACCCCGGCATCGGACAGGGGCGGCAGCCGAACACCGGCTGCCGCCCCTGTCAGCGTCCGCGTCCCGATCGCCTACGGCCGCGTCCGCATCACGACAGAAGTGACGCACCGTCCCCGACAGCGCCCGCCTGGGTCGCACAGGCGCAGGCGAACGGCAACCACTTGTCGAGTACGCCGTCCAGGGCCGGCTGATCAAAATTCGCGGCGGCGCTGAGCCACTCCTGCTCGAAACCCTGTAGCCAGTCCGGCCGCCGCTCAAGCGCCGCACGAATGGCGTCCGGCGTTCTCTCGCAGGGGTTCGGGTCCACTTCCACTTCGTGGGCCATGATCGGCGGCCTCCGGCGACGAGCGGTGGGGTTTCCCCGGCTCGAACTCGGTTGAAAGGCTGGGGAAGAGTCGGTAGCCGACGGCCGGGCTCCGGGTGGCCCTAGGATACGGTAGTCATGGCGATTTCCCTCTGCGTGTGGGGGGAGGAGAAACCAGTGGCAGCGACTGGCCCACCCACGCTGAGGCAGCGACGCCTGGGAACCGAGCCGCGCAAGCTCCGCGAGCGGGCTGGGCTGAGTTCTACGGCGGGTGCCGCGCGCATCGGCCTCCAGCAGGCCCGGATGAGCATGATGGAGGCCGGCCGGCACGGTGTCAGCGACGATCGCGTGCGCACTCTGGCACTCGCCTACTCCTGCGACGACAGCGACCTGGTCGAGGCATCGGCCGCGATGACCGGTCGCCGCGGCCGGGGTTGGTGGGACGAATACCGAGAGCTGCTCCCGCCCTCGCTCGTCGAGGTCGCCGAGTTCGAGGCCGACGCCACCGAGCTGCGGGTCGGCGTGGTCGTCACCATGCCGGGCCTGGTGCAGACACTCGACCACGCGCGCGCGGCGTTCCGGCAGAGCGTCCCCGCCCTGCACCCCCACGAGATCGAGCACCGGGTCTCGTTCCGCATCAAACGTCAGGCGATCCTCTTCGCGCAGCGGCCGACCCCTTACACCGCGATCGTCCACGAAGCCTCTCTGCGGATGCGGGTGGGCTCTCCGGGCATGATGCGCGACCAGCTCCTGCACCTGAACGAGATGAGCGAGCGCGGCAACATCCGCGTCCTCGTCGTCCCCTTCGACCAGGTCGACTTCCCGGCTTCGGGGCAGCCCATCAGTTACGCCTCAGGGCTCGTCCCTCAGCTGGACACGGTCCTGCTCGACTCCGACCACAGCTGTGAATTCCTGGACGCCGAAGCCCGGTTGCACCGATACCGCTCCGCACTCGACCGCATGGAAGCGTGCGCGCTCACGCCCCAGAAGAGCCGCGACTTCATCCGCCGCCTCGCCAAGGACCTGCGAGGGAAACACATGCATGCCTACGCTCGGCAGAAGTCCTCGTACAGCACCGAGGGTGCGAACTGCCTCAACCTCGCCACCGCACTCGACGACACCCTCCGCCTCCGGGAGAGTGACGATCCCGACCGAATACTGGCCGTTGGCCGCGAGGGACTCTCCGCGCTGCTGGCGATGATCAAGGGCGCGTCGGCCGACGGCTGACGAGTGACCGCCCCTGTTGCCTGGGTGGGCCCCGAAAACAGGGAATCGCCGGACAGTCTCCTCGCGGAGTCCGTCCGGCGATTCGACCGGCAGGTGTTCAGCCCTGCCAGGAGTGCGGGGCGCGGAAGCCGGGGGTGCGCTCCAGCCGACGCCAGCCGGCCGCCCTCGGCTTGGCGTGGGCGCGGTGTTCGGGGCGGGCCGGGGCGGCCGCGGCGCGGGCCAGCAGGAGGGCCGTGATGGCGGCGACTTCCTCGGGCCCGGCGTGGCCCTTCTCGACGCGGATGTCAGGGGTGTTCATAGGTCTCAGTCTCCGTGAGAGAGGTTTCCGCGGGGGTGCCGCGAAGGATCCGCTGGGTTACTGCGGGGGGTTGCCGTGCTTGCGGGAGGGCAGGTCCGCGTGCTTGGTCTGGAGCATCGCGAGTGACCTGACCAGTACCTCGCGGGTCTCGGCGGGGTCGATGACGTCGTCGACCAGGCCGCGCTCGGCCGCGTAGTAGGGGTGCATCAGCTCGGACTTGTACTCCTTGACCATCCGCGTCCGCATCGCCTCGGGATCCTCGGCCCCCGTGATCTGGCGGCGGAAGATGACGTTGGCGGCGCCCTCTGCGCCCATCACCGCGATCTCGTTGGTCGGCCAGGCGTAGGTGAGGTCGGCGCCGATGGACTGGCTGTCCATGACGATGTAGGCGCCGCCGTAGGCCTTGCGCAGGATGAGCGAGATCCGCGGCACGGTGGCGTTGCAGTAGGCGTAGAGGAGTTTGGCGCCGTGGCGGATGATGCCGCCGTGCTCCTGGTCGACGCCGGGCAGGAAGCCGGGCACGTCCAGGAAAGTGACGATCGGGATGTTAAAAGCGTCACACATCTGGACAAAGCGCGCAGCTTTTTCGCTCGCCTCGATGTCCAGCACGCCGGCGAGGGTCTGGGGCTGGTTGGCGACGATGCCGACGACCTGGCCGTCGATGCGGGCCAGCGCGCAGATGATGTTGCGCGCCCAGCGCTCGTGGACCTCCAGGTAGTCGCCGTCGTCGACGATCTCCTCGATGACCTTGCCCATGTCGTAGGGCCGGTTGCCGTCCGCCGGTACGAGGTCCAGGAGGATCTCGGAGCGGCGGTCCGCGGCGTCGGAGGCCTCGGTACGGGGCGGGTTCTCGCGGTTGTTCTGCGGGAGCATCGACAGCAGGTAGCGCACCTCGGCGAGGCAGGTCTCCTCGTCGTCGTAGGCGAAGTGGCACACCCCGGAGGTCTCGGCGTGCACGTCCGCGCCGCCCAGGCC